>NZ_VFTI01000032.1:0-70640 GCF_006439515.1 Mesorhizobium sp. B3-2-1
ACCTCCAAAAATCAGCGTTGAATCTGATTTGCCCTTCCTTGGGAATCCCAACCCGTTAAATCGTCACTACGTCCTAGCAGGATCAGGCCAAATTTTTTCAGCGCAATGAGCGCCACAGCGATAAGACCTGCCTTTGCCGCCAATTTTCCGGCTATCAGGCCGCCAATGCCGACTGCCGCAACCGTATCGGCGCCCGGTGTGAAATCCGTGTACTTTTTTCCGTCATTGAAGACAGCAAGACCAAGGACTTCGTCCAGGCTCTGCCTTATCTCCGGCAACTGCTCCACCGTGGCGATATAGCTCATTACGAAAACGCCTTCCCTGCCGAGAAAACGGACGTCGTAGTTGAGCGTGTGAACGCTATCGTTTCCGAATTGCAATTCCTTGGCCCAGTGCAAACGCTTGTTTGCCGCATCATAGACCGGCGGTGAGGCCCAACCAATGAGCGTAATGGGCGGAAAGCCGTCCTTCAGCCTTTGGTCATTGCCCGACAAGGTGTCCGCCTGCATGCTGTGCAGCAGATCGCCATAATCGATTGATGCGGCATCGCCATCATCGACATGGCCTATCTTTTCCCATCGCAGTTCTATCCCCCAATTGCCGTCCGAGAGGGGATCGTATTTGGCTGGAAAGATCATGCCGACGGCATCGGAAGCCGAAGTGGGTGGATTGCCCCAAGCCTCGGTCAGGACCGAGACGGTATCTTTCTTGCTCAGAAAGTAGAACTTATCTCCGAGATTGAGATGCACACCTTCGGCAAGGTCCACCGCGCCGATCTTCGGATCAATCTTATCCAAGAACGCCTTGCCGGCATCATTGTAAGCTTCATAGGACTTGAAGAATCCCGAGGATTTCTCCGCAAATGCGGGCGAGATCGCCAGGGCAAGGCCCAGACCAACCCAAAGAACCGTCCTGCCCATCAACACCCCCGCCGATCCGCAGCTAGAGGTTTGATATCTTACTACCAATGCTCAATCAATATTGTTGCTCGCAATGTTGGGCGCGTGACGGCTTGTTGTTTGCACAACCAAAGAAGAACCTGACCCACCATGCCCTCCCCGGGCGGCGACCTTACTGGAAATCGAACGCGCTCAGGCCGGTCACCATCTCATCGAGGCCGAGGGGTCGCGTCACCGGCGGCTCGGCGCGCGCCAGGCAGCCGACACGCTCGCAAAGCCGGCAGGCCGGTCCGATGGGCGTCGCCGCGATGGTGACCGCCCCTACCTTCGGGCCGACTGCCGTGCCGGGCAGGGCCGCGCCATAGACGATGTCGTCGCGAAAACCGATGTCGCAGCCAAGCAGCAGTGCCGTGCGGCGCGGGCGTTCCGAGAATGCGCCTTGCGGCCCTTCCAGCGTGCGGGCGATGCACAGGAACTCGGCGCCGTCGGGCATTTCCACCGCCTCGACGAAGATCTGGCCGGGTTGGGTGAAGGCGACATGCACGGGAAGCTTGGGACAGCCGCCGCCAAATCGGCTTTGCGGAAAGCCCTGGCTGCCGGCCTTGCGAAAGCGATTTCCGGCATTGTCGACCTCGAGCATGAAGAAGGGCACGCCAGAAGCACCTGGCCGCTGCAGCATGGTCAGGCGGTTTGCCGCCTGCTCGAAGGAGACGCCAAAGCGCGAGCGCAGGACGTCGATGTCATAGCGTGAGCGAACGGCCGCCGCGTGAAAGGGCTGGTAAGGCATCATCAGCGCATGGGCGGCATAGCGGCCGAGTTCGAAGCGGGCAAGGCGGCGCGCCTCGTCCGTGGCCAGCCTCAGCGCCTGGATCTCGCCGGCGACCGCGACCGTCATGCGGATCAGGCAGGCCTCCATCGCGACTTCACGCAACTGGTCGAATGGCGACAGGCGCTCGGACAGGAACAGGCGCTGCGAGTGACGGTCGTAGCGGCGGCGCCAGTTCGGCATGGTGGCGACCGGCAGAACCTTGACCACGATGCCGTATTCGCGCCTCAGCCATGCCTTCAAGGCGCCAAACAGGTCGTCGCCGGGATCGAGCACCGACGTGAACGCCTCGGCCTCTTCCTCGAGCGAGGAAAAATGGTTCGGCCGCCGCTCGAAAATCTCGTGCACCTCGTCGATCGGCAGCCGGGCGCCGGAGAGCGCGGTCGCACGGCCCTCGCGCGCCAGAAGCTCGTTGATGTCGGACAGCCGCTCGGCCTGCTCGCGATAGGCGCGGAACAGTTTTATCACCGCCGCGGAGGCATTGGGCGCCGCCTCGGCAAGCTCGATCAGTTCCTGGTCCCCCGGCAGCTCGCCGACCAGCAGCGGATCGGTGAACACCTCCTTCAGGCCAGCGACCGACCCCCTCGCCTCGCCCTGAAGCTCATGCGGATCGACCTTGTAGACGGAGGCCAACCTCAGGATCAGCTGCACCGTCAGCGGCCGCTGGTTGCGCTCGATCAGGTTGAGGTAGGAGGGCGAGATGCCGAGCCCCTCGGCCATCGCCGTCTGGGTCAGGCCCTTGGCGTTGCGGATGCGGCGAATGCGCGGCCCGGCGAAAATCTTCTGGTCAGCCATCGACTATCCTTGACAGGAAATTACATGAAATCAGTCGCGATCCCGGCTTGCTTGCCTTTACAGGATTGACAAATTTACAATGCCTCCCTGTCAAACACAATACAGATTTTCCCTTATATCCGGTGGGATTTCCTGATTTTCCTGGCTCATTTTGCGGCGCAATGTAAATTCAGTCACATAGAAGTACCCCCGACAACTGGCGCACGGACATCGCGCAGAAATCCTTCGGAGCGACCAATGACTGATTTTTACAACCTTGTCCCCTCGGCGCCTGAAGGCCGCTTCGACGGCATTGAACGCCCCTATTCGCCGGAGGACGTGAAGCGGCTGCGCGGTTCCGTGCAGATCAGACAGAGCCTTGCCGAAATGGGTGCCAACCGGCTGTGGAAGCTCATCCACGAAGAGGACTTCGTCAATGCATTGGGCGCCATGTCCGGCAACCAGGCGATGCAGCAGGTGCGTGCGGGGCTGAAGGCGATCTATCTGTCGGGCTGGCAGGTTGCCGCCGACGCGAACACCGCCTCGGCGATGTATCCGGACCAGTCGCTCTATCCGGCCAATGCGGCGCCCGAACTGGTCAAGCGTATCAACCGCACGCTGCAGCGCGCCGACCAGATCGAGACCTCCGAAGGCAAGGGGCTTTCCGTCGAGACCTGGTTCGCGCCGATCGTTGCCGATGCGGAAGCCGGCTTCGGCGGCCCGCTCAACGCCTTCGAGATCATGAAGGCGTTCATCGAGGCGGGTGCCGCCGGCGTCCACTATGAGGACCAGCTGGCGTCGGAGAAGAAGTGCGGCCATCTCGGCGGCAAGGTGCTGATCCCGACCGCGGCGCACATCCGCAACCTCAACGCGGCGCGGCTCGCGGCCGACGTGATGGGCACGCCCACCCTGGTCGTGGCACGGACCGACGCGGAAGCGGCAAAGCTGCTCACTTCCGATATCGATGAGCGCGACCAGCCCTTCGTCGACTATGATGCCGGCCGTACGGTGGAAGGCTTCTATCAGGTCAGGAACGGCATCGAGCCTTGCATCGCGCGGGCCATTGCCTATGCGCCCCACGCCGACCTGATCTGGTGCGAGACCTCGAAGCCCGACCTGGCCCAGGCCAAGAAATTCGCCGAGGGGGTGCGCAGGCACCATCCGGACAAGCTGCTCGCCTATAATTGCTCGCCGTCATTCAACTGGAAGAAGAATCTCGACGACGCGACGATCGCCAAGTTCCAGCGGGAACTGGGCGCCATGGGCTACAAGTTCCAGTTCATTACGCTGGCCGGCTTCCACCAGCTCAACTACGGCATGTTCGAACTCGCCCGCGGCTATAAGGCGCGGCAGATGGCGGCCTATTCCGAGTTGCAGGAAGCGGAATTCGCGGCGGAAGCCAATGGCTATACGGCGACCAAGCACCAGCGTGAAGTCGGCACCGGCTATTTCGATGCCGTCTCGATGGCGATCACCGGGGGCCGGTCGTCGACCACCGCCATGCATGAATCGACCGAGCACGCGCAGTTCAAGCCGGCAGCGGAGTGAGCTCGCCAAAAAAGACGACCAACAGAGGAAACGCCCGAGAGGGCAAGGACATAGGAGAAGACCAATGGCATCGATAAGCCGTGTCAAGGAAAGGGCAGAAGAGCAATCGACCACGATGAGCGTCGACCAGCAGGCGACGATCCGCATGCTGGCCAACGATCTGCACAGGCTCAACCAGTCGGTGATGAAGGCGGTCGAGGCGGGCGTCTCGGTGGAGCTCGTGCGCTCGGCAAGGCATCATGGCGGCGACGGCAATTGGGGCGATCTGCTGATCCCGGTGATCGTCACTCAGCAGAGCCATGGCTGATCGGAAATCGTCCAAGCGGCCCTTCACCTGCGCAATGTATGCGCAGGTGAATTTTATTTTTACGCAACCGAACGATGGACAGAGCAGTACAGTACTGTTGCTTGAATCCACTGTTGTGGAGGGCGACAGCAGGTTCTTTTATTTCAACTTGACATAGGGTCCGATCTCACGCCAATTGTCGCCCAGATTCAACTCTGCATTGAAATAGGGGCGAACTTCTTGGCCGACTTGGGTGCCCAGTGAATCGCGATGGCGAGACCGCAAAACATGTAAATCTGATGACTCGGGATTCAAGCACGGAGACGATCCGCGATCTCTCGCGGGTGCTTGTTGTCGGGAAATCGCCGATCAACCGGGTCGTCGTATCGAAGATCGTCGAGCGGTCCGGGCTCAGACCAATCTCGGAACCGCCTGATATCGCGGCGAAAACCTTGCGAACGCTGGTGCCGGGAGCAATTGTCCTCGACGGCGGTCCCGACAACAAGGACTGCGACAATCTGATGCCCGGCATCGAAACGTTGCGCCGGGCTTCGGGCAAATCGCTTCCTCCCGTGATCCTGCTTTCAACCAAGAATGGCACGCCGGAGAGCCTTGGCCTGGCCAATGTCGTCGACGTGGTGGTGGCCAAGCCGATAACGCCCGAACGGTTGCAACCGGTGATCGATCGTCTGATCAGCCGCTGAGGCAATTCCGGGAAAGTCGTGCAGCGGTTTTCCGTCCGGAATTATGCAAAAGGCAAATAATCAAAGCCGCGATCAGCCCGACTTCGCGATGCCTTCTATCAGTTCCGGCAATTGACCGAGATCGGATATCTGGCGGAAACGCGGCTCTGCGACCGGCGCCTCGACATGTTCGAGCACCCAGGTCAGTTCGTGCGGCACATGGACGCCCCAGCCGCCTGCCTCGATGGCGGGCACCACGTCCGACTTCAGCGAATTGCCAACCATCATGCTCCTTGCCGGGCCGTCGCCATGGCGGTTGAAGAGGCGGGCATAGGTCGCGGCAGTCTTGTCGCTGACGATCTCGACAGCGTCGAACAGGTCGCCCAGCCCGGAGCCGGCGAGCTTGCGCTCCTGATCGAACAGATCGCCCTTGGTGATCAGCACGAGGCGGAAGGTGCCGGCGAGTTTCTCGACCGTCTCGCGCGCATGCGGCAAGGGCTCGATCGGATGGCCCAGCATCTGGCGACCGGCGTCGAGCACCTCCGATATGACCGAGGCAGGCACGCGCCCGTCGGTGACCTCGATCGCCGTTTCGATCATCGAGAGCGTAAATCCCTTGATGCCGAAGCCATAGATCGCAAGGTTGCGCCGCTCGGCCTCCAACAGCCGCGCCGAGATCTGCTGCTCCTCACCATGATCGGCCAGCATGGCGGCAAAGCGCTTTTCCGTCATGCGGAAGAATTGTTCGTTCTGCCAAAGCGTGTCGTCGGCATCGAAGCCGATCGTGGTCAGTTCGCTGCTGGTTCGCATCGCCGGCTTCTCAAAGTGCGGGAAGACACCAAACCTAAGCCGACCGGCAGGCGATTTTCAACCTGCAACGGCAAATGCCGGCGGTGGCTCCCCTTCCCTTCCATCGCGCGGCACAGCTATACTTCGAAATCCGCAACCCAATCTGGTGAATGATGCCGCCTGCAAAAAAGGAAGTCCGTCCGTCGAGCCGCGGAGGACGGGCGCGCACGCCTGCCTTTGTGAAAAACCTGCGGGGTGTGAAGAACTGGAAGGAAGTCAGCGATTGGCTGGAATGGCGCGGCATCGAGGATATCGAATGCATCACGCCCGATCAGGCCGGCGTGGCGCGCGGCAAGATGATGCCGTCGAAGAAATTCACCTCCAACACCTCACTGGCGCTGCCCTCGGCCGTCTTCATGACGACGATTTCCGGCGGCTATCCGGAGGACGGCAACGGCTTTCATTACCCGGAGGACGACGGCGACCTCAAGTTGATGCCGGACCTGTCGACATTGACCGTGGTGCCCTGGGAAGAAGACCCGACGGCCGCCGTCATCTGCGACCTCGTCCACCAGGACGGCCGCTCGGTCGAGTTCACGCCGCGCAATGTGCTGAAGCGAGTGCTGGCGGCCTATGACAAGCTTGGGCTGAAGCCGGTCGTGGCGCCCGAGATCGAGTTCTATCTCGTGCGCAAGAATCCGGACCCGGACTATCCATTGACCCCGCCCGTCGGCCGCTCGGGGCGCGCGATCGGCGGCGGCGCCGGCTATTCGATCGCTGGCGTCAACGAGTTCGACGAACTGATCGACGACATCTACCATTTCTCCGAAAGCCAGGGGCTGGAGATCGACACGCTCATCCACGAAGAGGGTGCCGGCCAGCTCGAGATCAATCTGCGCCATGGCGACCCGATCGAACTTGCCGACCAGGTATTCATGTTCAAGCGCACCATCCGCGAGGCGGCACTCAAGCACGAGATCTACGCGACCTTCATGGCCAAGCCGATCCAGGGCCAACCGGGCTCGGCCATGCATATCCACCAGTCGATCGTCGACAAAAAGACGGGCAGGAACATCTTTTCGGCCGAGGATGGTTCCGAAACCGAGGCTTTCTTCCATTTCATCGGCGGCATGCAGAAGCACGTGCCGAACGCGTTGGTGATGTTCGCGCCCTACGTCAACTCCTACCGGCGGCTGACGCAGGCGGCATCGGCTCCCGTCAACAACAAATGGGGCTACGACAACCGCACCACGGCGTTCCGGGTGCCGCGTTCCGACCCTGCGGCGCGGCGCGTCGAGAACCGCATTCCGTCCTCCGACGCCAATCCCTACCTGGCGCTGGCGGCCTCCCTCGCCTGCGGGCTGATCGGCATCACCAGGAAGATCAAGGCCGAACCGCCAGTGCTGACGACCGCCAACGCGGACGAGATCGACCTGCCCCGCAGCCTGCTCGAAGCCGTCGACCTGTTCGAAGGCGACGAGGAACTCGGCGCACTGCTGGGCAAGTCCTTCGCCGCCACCTATGCCGCGATCAAGCGTGCGGAATTCGAGACGTTCATGGAAGTGATCAGTCCGTGGGAGCGGGAATATCTGCTGCTCAACGTCTGACCAGTCATGAACTATCAATCCCCGATCTCGCCCGGCCGCTCCTGGTATGAGGACACGGCTGGACCACGGCCTGAATATCCGGCGCTCGACGGCGGCCGGACCTGCGATGTCGTCATCATCGGCGGTGGGTTTACCGGCCTGTCGGCGGCGGTTTATCTGGCCAAGGCTGGAGCGGACGTGGTGCTGATCGAGGCGCATCGCTTCGGCGATGGCGCTTCCGGGCGCAATGGCGGCCAGCTCGGCACCGGGCAGCGCGCCTGGGCCGAGGATCTGGAGGCCGAATATGGCCTTTCCCGCGCCAAGGCACTGTTCGATCTCGCGGAGGAGGCCAAAGCCCACCTGCTTGACTTCGCGGCCGTCAATCAGATCGATATCGACTACATGCCAGGCCAGCTTTCGGTCGCGCACAAGCCGCGCTATGTCGATGATTACAAGGCGCATGCCGAGATCATGGCCAATCGCTTTTCCTACCCGCACATCTCATTCATGGATGCGAAGGAGACGGCGGAGCGGCTGGGCTCGAGCGCCTATTTCGGCGGCACGCGCGACACCGACACCGGCCACATCCATCCGATGAAACTGGTGATCGGCACTGCGCGGGTGGCGGCACAGGCCGGCGCGCACCTGTTCGAAGGGACGCCATCGACCGGCATCATTTCCGTCGGGGGCAAGGTCAGGGTTTCCACACCGAGAGGGACGATCTCGGCGCAGAAATGCCTGATCGCGGTCAATGCCTATGGCGGTACGCTCGAGCCGGTCAGTGCCGCGCACATAATGCCGATCGGATCCTTCATCGGCGCGACCGTGCCGCTGGGGTCTGATTCGAAAGTGCTGCCGGGGGGCGAATCGGTCGACGATTCCCGTTTCGTCGTGCGCTATTTCCGCAAATCCAGGGATGGCCGGCTGCTGTTCGGTGGACGCGAGGTCTATGGCGTCAACGATCCGAAGGATATCCACATCCACATTCGCCGCCAGATCGCGGAACTCTATCCGGCACTGAGCGATGTCGAGATCACCCATGGCTGGGGCGGTTATGTCGGCATCACTGTGCCGAGAAAGCCGTTCGTGCGCGAAGTGATGCCGAATGTGATCTCGGCCGGCGGCTATTCGGGTCACGGCGTCATGCTGTCCAACTTCTTCGGCAAACTCTATGCCGAAACCGTCGCCGGCAACCGCGACCGGCTGAAGCTGATCGAGGGGCTGAAAATTCCGCCATTTCCTGGCGGCCGCCGGTTCCGCGCGCCGCTGCTTTTCCTCGCGCTCAACTGGTTCGCGCTGCGGGACAGGATCTAATGCGTCGTGCAAAAGTGACCTGCTCGGGGAAGAACGACCTGCATCAAAACAAGATCTAAAAGTGCGTTGTATAAGTCCGTTTCGAGGCGACGTGCTTTAGGCAGAGATTGGATGGCCGTTATCCCATGCGATCACGATCTAATGTAATATTGTAATATCCATGTAACATTTGTTGCCCGGGCGACACATTGCGGAATTGCCGGCAAAGGCGCAGAATCCTTGGTAATGGCGTACTGATGCCACAATCGCGGGCGAAAGGTCCGCATCTGGGCGATTGTTCGGGGATTGTTGCGGGCCTGTCCGCGTTTTTGGACCGATGCTGATCGAACGCATGATTTGCGATATCTGATCGAAAGAACACCGGCCCGCTTATGGAGGTGGCAAGAGTGAGAGAGCCCTTCAGTTTCGGTGCTCCGGAACGTCGGCGCTTTGCCATGCAGTTCGGCTATGACATGCGCCCGTCATTCTGGCAGGGAGTCCGTTCGAACTCGCACCTGGTCATTGCCGCGGTCGGCACCGCCGCACTGCTCGGCGTTGCCGCCGTGGCACTCTGGCTGGCATTGCCGACCAGCGAGAGGCAAGCGGCCGCCAGCCCCGCGCAGAGCATTCCAGCCATTCCGGTGAAGACGACGAAAGTTCCCCCCTCCGGGACGACGGTGACTGCGGCGGCCGTGACGCCGCGGGCGGAGCGCAAGTCCAGCCAGGTCTCACCGGCCATGGCAGCGGCGGCGGTTAATATACAAGCGCTTGCGGCCAATGATCCCCGCTGGACCGGGGCACAGCCGAAGGCTGCTGCCGCGGCAACTGATCCCGATCAAGCAGCCGCCCCCGGCCAGGTAACCAAGCAGCCTGAGCCGGCGCCTGGCAAAACAGCGGCAGCATTCGCCCAATCGTCTGCCGATACCGATGCCACCGACGAGCTTGCCAAGGTTGCCGCGTCGAACCCGCCTGCGAATAGCAGCAACCCCGATGGCGCGCAGACCGCAGCCATTCCGGAGACGCAGCCGCAAGCACCGGAACAAAAGCCCGCGAATGCACAAGGCGGGGATAACGCAGCCAAAGCGAAGCCGCACAAGGTGGCGGCGGCGGGCAGCGGCCATATTCTCAGGACTGTGACCATGCGCAGTGCTCCGAAGAAGGGCGCTACCCCCATCGGCACGGTGCCTGCCCGGACTTCAGTGCAACTGATAGGCTGCAAGAAGTGGTGCGAGATCGTCTACAACGGCAAGCACGGCTGGGTGTACAAGAGCTACGTCAAGCCCGGCGCGTAATATCCGAAGATCGCCGCATTCAGATGCAGCGCCCGCCATCGACTTCCAGCGCCACGCCGGTGATGAAGGCGGCCTCATCCGAGGCCAGCCATAGCGCCGCATTGGCGATATCGAGCGGAGTCGACAGCCGCCCGAGCGGGATCGAGGCGCGGAATGTCTCGCGGATCTCGGGCGTATCAGCGCCCATGAATTTCTCCAGCATGCCGGTCTCGCCGGCCACCGGGCAGAGGCAGTTGACGCGGATGTTCTTCGGCGCGAGCTCCACCGCCATCGACTTGGTGGCGGTGATCGCCCAGCCCTTCGAGGCATTGTACCATGTGAGGCCGGGCCGAGGCCGCAGGCCAGCGGTGGACGCCGTGGTCAGGATGACGCCACCGCCCTGCCGGTCCATGATCGGCACGACGGCAAGCGCGGCGTGATAGATCGCCTTCATGTTGACTGATGTAATCAGGTCGAAGGTTTCCTCATCGACCTTGAGCATGTCGCCATTACGATGGGTGAACCCGGCATTGTTGACCATGATGTCGATGCGGCCGAAGGCGCTTTTGGCCGCATAGACCATCTCGTCGAACTCGGAGCGCAACGAGACATCGGTCTGCGTCCAGATTGCCGCCGCGCCGATCTCGCCTGCGACGCGTTCCGCCCCCTTGGCGTTGAGATCGGCAACGACGACCCTGGCGCCCTCTTGCGCGAAGCGCTTGGCCATGCCTTCGCCGAAGCCTGATGCCGCACCGGTTATAATGGCGACCTTGTTTTCCAAACGCATGCGTTTACCGCTCCCTGGGTTCATCGCGCAGCTTGCACGGAAGGGTGACAACCCGGCCGGTGCCGCGACGGGGTACGATTTCTCCCTTAGCTTTCGTCACATTCAGGTTCTATGCTGCAACTGCGAAAGCTTCCGGAGTCTTCGTTCACCGACAAGCCTCCAGGTGGCGCCAGTGTCAAGCGCACATGTGGACCCAATCAATATCCAGCGATTGGCCCTGTGACAGCATGGCACTGGAAAGTTTAAATCGATTAGAATATATCAGCCGCGTACTCGCGACCGGCGTCAAAGCGGACAGACCATGACCAGCCAGATCATCCCCGTCGACCCCTTCGACTTCATCATCTTCGGCGGCACCGGCGACCTGTCGGAGCGCAAGCTGCTGCCGTCGCTCTACTACCGCCAGCGCGACCATCAATTCTCCGAGCCGACGCGCATCATCGGCACGTCGCGCTCGAAAATGAGCGACGAGGAATTCCAGGCCTTCGCCAGGCAGGCGATTTCGGACCATGTCAAGCCGGCCGACATCGATGCCAAGGAGTTGAAGACCTTCCTGGCGCGGCTTTCCTACGTCCCGGCCGATGCGACGAGCGGCGCCGGCTTCGACAAGCTGAAGAAGGCGATCGGCGAAAGCGACCACATCCGCGCCTTCTACCTGGCCGTGGCGCCGGCACTGTTCGGCGATATCTCGCACAAGCTCAAAGAGCACAATCTGATCACGCCGAATTCGCGCATCGTGCTGGAGAAGCCGATCGGTCGCGACCTCGCCTCGGCGCAGGCGCTCAACGACCTGGTCGGCGACGACTTCCACGAAAGCCAGATTTTCCGCATCGACCATTATCTCGGCAAAGAGACGGTGCAGAACCTGATGGCGCTGCGCTTTGCCAATGCGCTCTACGAGCCGCTGTGGAACTCCGCCCATATCGACCACGTGCAGATCACCGTCGCCGAGACCGTTGGCCTGGAAGACCGCGTCACCTATTACGACAAGGCTGGCGCGCTTCGCGACATGGTGCAGAACCACATGCTTCAGCTGCTTTGCCTCGTCGCCATGGAAGCACCGTCGTCGATGGACGCCGACGCGGTGCGCGACGAGAAGCTGAAGGTGCTGCGGGCGCTGAAGCGCATCAACGGCAACGAAGCGCCCAAGCACACCGTGCGTGGCCAGTATCGCGCCGGCGCGTCGGCTGGCGGACCGGTGAAAGGTTATGTCGAGGAGCTCGGCAAGGACAGCAACACCGAGACCTTCGTCGCCATCAAGGCCGAGATCGGTACCTGGCGCTGGGCAGGTGTTCCGTTTTATCTCAGGACCGGGAAGCGGCTGACGACCCGGGTTTCGGAAATCGTCATCGAGTTCAAGCCGATCCCGCATTCGATCTTCGGCGACAGCGGCGCGGGGCCGATCTTCGCCAACCAGCTGGTCATCCGGCTGCAGCCGGACGAAGGCGTCAAGCAGTACATCATGATCAAGGATCCGGGCCCCGGCGGCATGCGGCTGCGTCAGATCTCGCTCGACATGAGTTTCGCGCAGTCTTTCGACGGCCGCGCGCCCGACGCCTATGAACGGCTGATCATGGATGTCATCCGTGGCAACCAGACCCTGTTCATGCGTCGCGACGAGGTGGAAGCCGCCTGGAAGTGGATCGACCCGATCCAGAATGCCTGGGAAGGCGCCAAGCAGGAAGCACAGGGCTATACGGCAGGCACATGGGGGCCGTCAGCATCGATAGCGCTGATCGAACGTGACGGGCGGACATGGCACGAGAGCAATTGAACAGCGTCAGCTACAACTGGAATGCCTTTGCCGACCGTCCGCAGCTGGCCTCGGCGCTGGCTGGCCGCGTCGCCGACCGCCTGACGAAAGCGATCGACCGGCGCGGGGTGGCGTTGCTGGCTGTCTCCGGCGGCACGACGCCGGCAAAGTTCTTTGCCGCTCTCTCAGCGGCGCCGATCGCTTGGGACAAGGTGATCGTGACGCTGGTCGACGAACGCTTCGTGCCGGCCTCCTCGCCGCGATCCAATGCCGGGCTGCTGGCAGCAAACCTGCTGCAGAACGCGGCCAAGGCGGCCCGTTTCGTGCCGCTCTATCATGATGCCATCGGCGTCGAGGATGCCGCGGCATCCGACGATGCGGCACTGCGATCCCTGCCCTGGCCGCTCGATGTCGTGGTGCTCGGCATGGGGCCAGACGGCCACACCGCCTCGTTCTTTCCCGACGCCGACGATCTGCCGAAGCTGCTCGACCCGGCCTCCGGCCGGATCATCCTGCCCGTTCATGCCAAAAGCGCCGGCGAGCCGCGGCTGACCCTGACGCTCGCCCGCATCATCGACGCGGGTTTCCTCGCCTTGCACATAGAGGGCGAGGACAAGCGCGTCGCCTTCGACAACGCTGTCGCGCCCGGACCGCGTAAGCCGATCCGCGCCGTGCTCGACGCATCGCCCGAGCCCGTGGAGGTTTTCTGGGCGCCCTGATTTCAAGTTTACAAATGGTCCCGGCAACGGCGGGAGGATGTTTCCGGGACCTCGGCTGAAAGGACCTGATGCCATGACCGCAAGACGCGATATCGAAGCCATCACCGAGCGGATACGCCAGCGCTCCAAACCGAGCCGAGAGCGTTACCTCAGCCGTATCGCCGAAGCGTCGAACCAGACCGCCAACCGGTCGGTGCTGTCCTGCGGCAATCTTGCCCACGGGTTCGCGGTGTGCAGCCCCTCGGAAAAGCTGGCGCTCGGCGCCGACAAGGTGCCCAATCTCGGCATCATCACCTCCTACAACGACATGCTGTCGGCGCATCAGCCCTTCGAGACCTTCCCGGCCCTGATCAAGCAGGCCGCGCACGAGGCCGGCGGCATCGCCCAGGTCGCCGGCGGCGTGCCGGCGATGTGCGATGGCGTGACACAAGGCCAGCCCGGCATGGAGCTGTCGCTGTTCTCGCGCGACGTGATCGCCATGGCAGCCGCGATCGGCCTGTCGCACAACATGTTCGACGCCGCCGTCTATCTCGGCGTCTGTGACAAGATCGTGCCGGGACTGGTGATCGCCGCACTGACCTTCGGCCATCTGCCGGCGGTGTTCATTCCGGCCGGCCCGATGACGACAGGCCTTCCCAACGATGAGAAGGCCAAGGTCCGCCAGCTCTATGCCGAGGGCAAGGCAGGTCGCGCCGAACTCTTGGAAGCCGAGTCCAAGTCATACCATGGGCCAGGCACCTGCACCTTCTACGGCACGGCCAATTCCAACCAGATGCTGATGGAGATGATGGGCCTGCACACGCCGGGCGCGTCCTTCGTCAATCCAGGCACGCCGTTGCGCGATGCCTTGACCCGCGAAGCGACGAAGCGGGCGCTGGCGATCACCGCGCTGGGCAATGCCTATACGCCGGTCGGGCGGATGATTGACGAACGCTCGTTCGTCAACGGCGTCGTCGGCCTGCATGCAACCGGCGGCTCGACCAACCACACCATCCACCTGATCGCCATGGCGGCTGCCGCCGGCATTGCGCTGACCTGGCAGGATATTTCCGATCTCTCGGAAGCGGTGCCGCTGCTCGCGCGCGTCTATCCGAACGGCCTTGCCGACGTGAACCATTTCCACGCGGCGGGCGGGCTCGGCTTCCTGATCCGCGAACTGCTCGACGAAGGCATCCTGCACGAGGATGTGCAGACGGTGTGGGGCGAGGGCCTGCGGCCCTACGCGGTCGAGGCAAAGCTCGGCGCCGACGGCAGCGTGGTGCGCGAGGCATCGCCTCGTGACAGCGGCGACGAAAAGGTGCTGGCGCCGTTCAACAAGGCGTTCCAGCCGACCGGTGGCCTCAAGGTGCTTTCAGGCAATCTTGGCCATGCCGTTATCAAGACTTCGGCCGTCAAGCCGGAGCGACGCGTCATCGAGGCGCCGGCCAAGGTGTTCGATAGCCAGCAGGGGCTGAACGACGCTTTCAAGGCCGGTACGCTCACCGGTGATTTCATCGCCGTCATCCGCTTCCAGGGGCCGAAGGCCAACGGCATGCCGGAACTGCACAAGCTGACCACCGTGCTCGGCATCCTGCAGGACCGCGGCCAACGTGTCGCGCTGGTCACGGACGGGCGCATGTCGGGCGCCTCCGGCAAGGTGCCGGCGGCGATCCATGTCACGCCGGAAGCGGTCGAGGAAGGGCCGATCGCGCGAATCCATGACGGCGACATCATCCGCCTCGACGCCGATGCCGGCACGCTGGAGGTGCTGGTGCCAGGGACGGAATTCGCGCTGCGCCGCACGGCCGAAGCCGACCTGATCGGCAACGAGTTCGGCTTCGGCCGCGAGCTGTTCGCCGGTTTCCGCCAATTGGTGGGCCGCGCCGACCACGGCGCCGGCGCCTTTGGAACCGCCTGAGGCATTCTGTGCGGCATGAAAAAGGGCGGCTCGTGGCCGCCCTTTTTGCTGGTCGAAATCGCAATCCTTATTGCACCGTCAGTTCAACCCGCTCTCCAGCCTTCACGGTCACGGTGCCTTCCTTCTTGCTGTTGTCCGCCTTCTCCGAGATCACCGCGTAGTCGCCCGCCGCTATCGCGGCCTGATACTTCTCGTCATAGGCGTAGCCGATCGACTTGCGATTGCCATTGATGTCCTTCTTCGTCTCGAAAATCTCGATCTTGGAGGTGCCGGGCGCCGTGATCGCCAGCACGCCGGCATTCATGGTGGCCTTGAGGTCCTGGAACTCGCCGACCTTGACGCTGAAAGGCTGTTCCACGACCGCGAGGTCAACCGTCGCGATCAACACATAGTCATCGGGCGGCAGGTCGAACTTGCTGTCGGGGCCATAGGCATACGTGACCTCGTCGCGGGTGCCATCGATCTTCTTCTTGGCCTTGAGCACCTTGAAGCCGATGCCTGAACCATCGGCCTTGTCGCCGCCGGCCGCATAATAGGCGTTGGCAACGATATGGCCGACGCCGACGATGATGTCCTGGTCGATCACCCTGCCGGCAGCGAGCGGAATCGTTTCGGTGACCACGCCCTGCCCGATCGTGACGGTCACTTTCTCGTCGCCGGCCGGAAAGACGACTTTCGTGTCTCCATAATAGGTCGGGGGGTTGTCGACGCCGGGATAGGCGATCACGACAGCCGCCCCGCTGGCCACATCGGCACCTTGGCTGGGGCGCGGATGCAGGATCAGCGTGCCCGCATTCAAGGTGAACAGCGGCCTGTAGACCTGGCCTGCCTCGATCTTGACCTTCTGCTCCACCTTGGCCTCGCCGTCGCGCGCGACGATGATGTAGTCGCCCGGTTCCAGAGTGGCTTTGTACTCGCCGTATTCGGTGGTGATGTTGTCGCCGCGCGTGCCGTCCGATTTGGCCTTGTAGACTTCCCAGGCATTCCCGTCGGTGACTGGATCGCCGCCCTCGGCCAGCACCACGGTCGGCATGAAATTGAACTCGGACTTTGCCGGGTCCGGAGCGGGGGCCGGTGCCGGCTCGGGCGCCGGTGCCGACGCCGCGACGGTCTCGACCAGCGCTTCCTGCAGCGCCTTCTCGTCGGAAGCCTGAATGTACTTGCCGCCGGTGTTCTCGGCGAGGCAGGCGATCTGCTTGCCTTCGTCGGCGGTCAGCCCGAAGCCGACGACGTCGGCGGTGAAATCGACGCCGGAGGCTTCGAGTTCCTTGCCAAGCGCACAAGGGTCGCCGCCGCAGGTTTCGAGCCCATCGGTGATGAGGACGACGGTCGCCTTGTCCTCGGTGTATCTCAGCGCTTCGGCCGCCTGCTTGACGGCTGCCGTCAGCGGCGTCTTGCCGAGGAATTTCATACTGTCGGCCGCTGCCGAGATGGCGCTTGCCGAGCCTGCCTGAGGCGGCACGATGAGCTGGATATCCTCGCAGCTGCCTTTCTCGCGATGGCCATAGGCCATGAAGCCGATCTCGTCGTCCGCGGGAACCGATTGAAGCACGGTCCTCAGCGATTCACGGGCGATTTCCAGCTTGGGCTTGCCATCGATCTGCGCCCACATCGATCCCGACGCGTCGAGGATGATGATGACCTTGTTGGCGGCAAAGCCGAATGTCGTCATCGACAAAAGGAGGATCGCCGCAGCGACGCTCCGTGCAAGTCCCGCCATCGAAATCTCCTGAGTTAGCCCCCTCGTCCGCCGGCTGAAGCTATTTGAGCGCGTGCCGGGACACAACCCACCGCTGTCAACGAAGCTCGCATAGGCTCCCGCGTACCAATTCAGTAGGTCGTGCGGCGCTCTTCCGAAGGCGGGCGGCCAAACTGCAGCCGATAGCTCTGGGCAAAATAGGAATGCGAGGTGAAGCCCGTCGCGATCGCCACGTCGAGGATCGGCATGTTGGTCTGACGCAGCAATTCGCGCGCCCGCTCCAGCCGCAGCCGCATGTAGTAGCGCCCGGGCGTGACGTTGAGATGGCGCAGGAACAGCCGCTCCACCTGGCGCACCGAAAGGCCTGCGGACTTGGCGAGCTGTACCGCCGACAGCGGCTCGTCGAGATGATCGGCCATCAATTCGACGATGCGCCTGAGCTTCTCCGACTTGCCGGTCAAGTCGCGTTCCGGTCCGACGCGCTGGCGGTCCCCGGCGGAGCGGATGCGCTCGTGCTGGAACTGGTTGGCGACGCCATTGGCGAGGTTGGAGCCGAAATCGCCACGCACGATCTCCAGCATCAGATCGATAGAGGTGGTGCCGCCGGCGCAGGTGTAGCGTTTGCGGTCGATCTCGAAGACATTGCCCGTGCAGTTGATGTCGGGAAAGCGCTCGACGAAGCCGGCGCGGTTTTCCCAATGGATGGTGCAGCGATAGCCTTCGAGCTGGCCGGCCTCGGCCAGCAGGTAGGATCCGACCGACAAGGCACCAAGCGCGTTGCCGCGCCGGCCCCAGCTGCGCAACGCCGCCAGAACCTTGCTCTTGCCGGGAAATTCGGTGGTCAGGCCGACCGAGACGAAGAGTATGTCGACAGGCGGCAGGTCGGCGACGGCGTAGTCGATCTTGAGCGGCAGGCCGTTGGAGGCCATCACCGGATCGCCATCGGCGGAGACCGTTGTCCAGCCGTAGAAATCGCGGCCAAGCAGGCGGTTCGCCGACCGGAACGTGTCGATCGCGGCGGCCAAGGAGAACATGGAAAACTTGTCGACCAGCAGGAAAGCGAACTGCCGGCCGCCTTGAACGGGATCATTCGTGACCGGCCGTTCCGGGGAAACAGAGGGATTCGGCAAAGCTGCGGCTTTCAGGGTCAACCCGGGCTCAGAAGGAAGGCCGCTTCAATCCGGCCGCAAGGTAGGCCGAAGCTAACGTATTGGCCATCAACATGGCAATGGTCATCGGCCCGACACCGCCGGGCACCGGGGTAATCGCGCCCGCCGCCTTGGCCGCTTCGGCATAGGCGACATCGCCGACGAGAC
This sequence comes from Mesorhizobium sp. B3-2-1, assembly GCF_006439515.1. NCBI lineage: Bacteria > Pseudomonadati > Pseudomonadota > Alphaproteobacteria > Hyphomicrobiales > Phyllobacteriaceae > Mesorhizobium > Mesorhizobium sp. B3-2-1. The sequence goes on from NZ_VFTI01000032.1 coordinate 18,127, forward strand.
GCGACTTGCCCTCGCCCTTCTCGGGGGCGGGAATGCGGTTGATGCCGACATCAATGACGGTGGCGCCGGGCTTGACCCAATCGCCCCTGATCATCTCCGGCCTGCCGACGGCGGCGACAAGGATGTCGGCCGTGCGGGCAAGCGCCGGCAGGTCCTTGGTGCGGCTGTGGGCGATGGTGACGGTGCAGTTGGCGGCAAGCAGCAGGTTGGCCATCGGCTTGCCGACGATGTTGGAGCGGCCGACGACGACGGCGTTGAGGCCGGACAGGTCCTTGCCGCGCACGCGCTCGATCAGGAGCATCGAGCCGGCGGGCGTGCAGGGAACGAAGGCCGTGTCGAGTTCGCCGGTGCCGAGCTTGCCGACATTGATGAAATGGAAGCCGTCGACATCTTTCTGCGGCGCGATGGCCTGGATGATCTTGCCGGCATCGACATGGGCGGGCAGAGGAAGCTGGACCAGGATGCCATTGATGGCCGGGTCGGCGTTGAGCTCGGCGATGAGCTTGAGCAGTGCCGCCTCGGACGTCTCGGCCGGCAGCGTGTGCTGAAGCGAATGAAAGCCGCATTCCTTTGCGGTGCGGGATTTGGAGGCGACATAGACCTGGCTCGCCGGATCCTCGCCGACGATGACCACGGCCAGACCCGGCTTGGCCTTGCCCTTGGCGACCAGCTCGGCGGTCAGCGCCTTGACCATCCGCACCACGTCTTCGGCGACGCTCTTTCCGTCAATCACTTCGGCCATGAACCACCCTCAATTTCGTTCCGCCTGCCGCCTTCGGAAAAACACAATACAGCGGCGCCGGCGATCTGCAGCGCGGCATTGTCACGAAAATACAAGCCCGCAATCCCGTCAAAGCGCCTTCCCATGCCGTTTACGCGAAACCGGCACGGTTTTGTTCGGCCTCCGCAACCTATCTGGTAGCTCAGAAGTAGCGGCGGCGGGTGCGGCTTTCCGTGAGTTCGCGGACCGCTTCGCGAAATTCGCGCAGGCTGGCGCGAATCTCTTCGACCGATGATTGTTCGCCACCCTCCTCGACCGGAAGCGGCCGCGCATGCGGGGCAGCTGGATGGGCCAACGACTGCGTCGGAGCGGGTGGCGGCGGATACGGCATCTGCGCCGCATATGGCCCCGCCTCGGCTTGCATATAGGAATGGCCCGTCTGCGACCGAGGCTGCCCGGGATAGCCCAACGGCTGCGCATAGGGAGAGGACGGCAAGGGCGGAGCCGGATACGTTGGCTGTTGCGGCATCCGAGGCGAGCGCGAGGGCGACCCCATCTGCCGTCCATACCCGGCATCGGGGCCTGGCTGGAAAGGCGGCTGCGAATAATCCAGGCCGGCCGCCGGCCGAGGCCCGAAACCGGACTCCGGATAGCCAGGAAATGTCGGAGCATTGGCCGGCCGTCCGTTGTCGGCAAAGGCGGGTAAGGCGAACTCGCTGGAGATGTCGTCGTCGGCTTCGGCCGAGGATTTCCGGGACATGGCCTTGCGCAGTCTCGCCATGAGTGCGCCGATCCTCCCGGAGCTTTCGGTGGGAGCGGCTTCGTTCTGCGTGACCGGCGGCGGTGCTGGGGGCGGCGGTACGGGCGCTGCCGGAATTGGTGGCGCGGCGGGCGGAGGCTCCGCTCGAAACGACTGCTCCTCAAGAGGCGCCCTGCGTTGATCTAGCTTGCGTTCGTCCACCTTGCGCTCGTTCAGCTTGCGCTCGCGGCGGGAGCGCGAGGTTGCCGTCTCGCGCAGGCTGTCATAGGTCCCGCGCAAGGCGCCGAGGCCAATACCGGCGGCAAGGCCAAGCAGAAGGCCGGCCAATGCCACCAGCGCCCGCGACGGTCCTGTTGCCTCGAGCGGAGGCTGAGCGGGGGTCATCACATTGATGTTGGCGGTGTTGATCTTTTCCTGTTCGCCGGTCTCCTTGGCGCGCAGCAGATATTGTTCGTAGACCGACCGCTTGGCGGTGGCATCCCGCTCCAGTTCCCGCAGGGCAACCAGGTCGCTGTTGACGTCGCCGCTTTGCACCTTGGCCTGAGCCAGTCGGGACGCAAGGTCCTGTTCGAGCTGGACAGCACGCTTGAGGTCGACCTGCAGCGAAGACGCGATGCGGCGCAGTTCAGCCGCTATGCGCTCGCGCGCGCCGGCAATCTGGGCGTCGAGAGCCTGGAGTTCGGGATGGCGCGGCCCCAGCCGAACCGCGGCACGATCGCCTTCCTGCTTCAGCGTCGCATATTGCGAGCGCAGATCGCTCATGGTGTTGGAGTTGATCTCTTCCGGCAAAGTGCCGGTCAGAATCGAATTGACGTCCACCGAACGCGCCGAGGCTGCGCGCGCATTCAGTTCCAGTGTGCGGGCCCGGGCGACGGAGAGCTGCTCGTTGAGCTTCAGCATCTGATCGTCGCTGATCAGATGGCCCTGCGCGTCGACAAGATCATGCGTGGCCCTGAAATCCTCAACTTTGCGCTCGGCCTCCTCGACGCTCTTGCGCAACCCGTCGAGCTTGGATGTCAGTTCGCTCGTCGCGCGTCCGGCCATGTCCGACTGGTATTTGGCCGTCATCTGCTGGAAGACGCTGGTCGTCGTGTTGGCGATGCGCGCCGATTTCGCGGCATCCTCGGTGGTGGCGCTGACGGCGACGGCAAAGGTCTTGCCTGCACGCTCCACTGACAACCGCTCGGCCAGATTGCCGACAGCCAACGCCTGGCGGCGGACCTCGTCGGCACCGACCGACCCGTCCTGGCGCAACAGAATCGAGCGTATGAGTGACATGACGCCGAGGCCGCCGGAGCCCTGACCATTGAACTCCGGATCGTTGACGAGATTGAGGTCCTTGACGACCTGGTCGAGTACGGTCCCCGAGGTGAGCATCTTGATCCGGGTCTCGACGACAGCCAGCGCGGCATCGGGTTGCCCCACCGGCTGGGTGAGATCCCGATCCGAGAGCTTCAGGTCTCCCGGTTCGATGACCAATTCGGCGGTGGCTTCGTATTTCTTGGGCATCGACAGGGCAATGGCAATGCCGAGCCCGGCGCCCAGTATCGTGGTCGCAACGATCAGCAGCTTCGACCTGGCGACGCCGCGAACCACCAGCATCGGATCGATCAGCGGCTTCCATTGCTGGCTGTCCGCACCGCCATCGGAGGACGTATCGGCTCCGTCCGTGGCGCGGGATTCGATTGCATCATGAGCGCGACCCGTCCCCGAAGGTTCTTCCGGCGCCGGCCTTGCGCGAGGCATGTCGGATGGCAAATCGCCAGTGCCGGTTTCCCCCCGCGAACGCCAGGCGCCGTCGGCTTCAAACGGCGGCTCCACGTCAGGGGGAAACCGCGCAGCGTCGCCGGTGGGCGGCGGGCTCGCCTTCGTCTCGCGCCGGGAACGGGCCAGGCGATGTCGCGTGGCGGCATCCTCGCGCCACGAGGGGTCCGCGCGGTCCCCTATCGACACAAGCGAAGCGTCGTCCTCGCCACGCACGGCCTGGCCAAGCGCCAGCAAGGAGCGCTCGCGCTTCCAGTCCTCACGGTTTTCCCTGTCGACCATTATCGTGGAGCTTTACTCTTGGCCGCTTGGGAGCGGCGGTCGGCCATTCGTTAAGCCACGCTAAACAGGCATAGGAAACAAAAGGTTAATTTCCGGAAGACGATGGCAGGAATTCACGCCATGGTTGCAAGAACTTTCAACACATCTGAAAGCTTCAAAACGGCACGTTAAACTTTCCGGCCTACGCATTTCCTTGACGTATGACTGAGGCCAGAGACATACCGCAAAGGCGGACCTTCGCGCGGATCGGCACCTTCATGGCCGAACGACGGGGGCTGGTGCGCGACTATTTTTCGGCGATCAGCGGTGCTGGCGGGCGACTGGTGTTTTCACTCGCCTATTTCATCGCGCTCGCCAATACGCTCTCGATCGCCGAATTCGGCATGTTCGCCACCGCTTCGGCGGCTGGCGTCATGCTGTCGCGGATTCTTGCCCTCGGTTTCATTTCGGCGCTCTATCGCACCGCCACCATCCGGCCCAATCTGATCGGCACCTTCACCGCCGGCTTCTTGGTGCTCGGCGCCGCCTCGCTGCCGCTTTTGGCCGCCGCCTCGTTCGGCGTCTACCTGATCTTCTTTGCCGGCACCGTGCCGCTGTCGGTATTCACGGCGATCGTCTTTGCCGAGGCGCTGCTGTGGCGGCCGGTGGAAGTGGCACTGATCGTCAACAACGGGCTGGGTAAATTCGGCCGAGCCGCGGTTCTTGCGATCCTGGCCACCGCATTGCGGGCACTTGGCGCGGTGTTGTTCATGTTTTCCGCACAGCACAGCATCTGGGTTTGGTCTTGGTTCTACATCGGCGCCAACGCAGCCTCGCTGCTTTTGGCTTTCGGCTGGTTTTATCCGCGCCAGCGGCTGCGGCTGCGCATCGAGCTCTATCTGCGGCGGCTCGCCGATTCCATCTACGTGGCCGGCGCGGAGGTGCTGTTCTACCTGCAGATGGAGTTCGACAAGCTGCTGGTGCTGGCGATCGGCGGACCGCATCTGGCCGGCATCTATGCCATCATCATGCGCCTTGTCGACCTGACGGCGATCCCCATCCGCACCTTCTCGATGATGCTCGTGCAGCGCATGATGCGCGCGCCCGAACTCCTCGCACGGCTGGCGGTCAAGAGCGGCATCGAGGGTGGTGTGTTCGCGGTCTCGACGCTGGCGCTGGCGGCGCTTGGCATCGTGCTGCATTTCTTCCCCAACGCGCTCGGCAGGAATGTCTCCGAGGCCGCCCCCCTGGTGGCGCTGGCGATCTGCGTACCTGGACTGCGCAATCTGGTCGAATACCAGGCCGAGCTTCTCTTCGCGCGCGGCCAGACGCTGGTGCGGGCGCTCAACCTCGGCCTGCTCGCCGCCCTCAAGGCACTGCTGCTGACCTATGTTCTGACCACCATTTCCGATACATCGAATCTGGTGGTGTCACTCAACATCGTCTTCCTGCTGCTCTATCTCGCGTCGATGCTGCTGACCTATTCGGCGCTGCGCAGGCCGGCGAAGGCAATCTAGAACAAGTCAGCGATCAAGCCCGATCAGGCGTCGGATGCGGCCGATGTCGGTGCCGATAAAGGACTGCATGCCGATCGCCACCTGCTCCGGCGCCATGCCGGCGACGAAGCGGCGGAACTCGTCGTCCGACAGCGCCTCGCCCGTCCAATGGACACGGCAGAATTCTTCCGAACCGTGGAAGTGGCCGGCTCCGTCCAGCAGATCATCGACATAGCGGCCGTAGATCATGCATTCGGAGAATTTGCGCGCCGAACCGATCACCTCGACCCAGTCGCGGCCATGGACCTTTTCGATCCGCCCGCACATGGCAAGCACCGTGTCACGGCGCCAGGCGATCAACGTCGAGATATAATCATGGACCGATGTCCGGGACGGGTCGATGCCGAGTGCGGCGCCGGCATTGCGCGACCACACGCGATGCTCGTCATGGCCGTCATCGGCGAGCACGTCATCGCGGCGGAACAAGCGCGCCCTGCCATCACGCCAGAAGGCACCGCAATCGAACGCCTTCAGGAAAGCGACGTCGGAATCGCAGAAGACCAGCACGTCTTCGCCAGCGTGCGCCGATATGGCGATACGGCGCAGTTGCTGCACATGCCAGCCGCGCAGCGGCTGTGTCTTCATGCTGAGCCAGACGCGGCGGCGAAACAGGCTGAGCGGATCGTCGAAGGCGCGCAGCCAGCCCGGCAGGAGATCCCGCTCATCGACGATCGAGCGGCGGCTGGTCGCCAACTGACGGAAAAGCGCGAGGTCGCGATGTTCGACCAGAATGTAGTGGTGCGCGGCACCCGAGACATGGCGGTCAAGCGTTTCGCACAGCAGGCGGCAGCGTTCGAAATCAGGGGCGTAGCTTGCCGTCACCACCGCTGCCGTCGGCATCTTCGGCAACAGGCCCGGGCCAGCCAACGGGTCTGGGACGAAGCGCTTGTTCAACGAAACTCTCCGGGAGCGTCTCCGATGGCCTCGGCGCCGCGCGACCATTTCTGGTTGACGACCCGCCACAGGAACAGGGGATTGCCGACCACGTAGCGGCGCCAGAGCCGGCCGGGCTCGATCGCCAGCCGGAAAAGCCATTCCAGCCTCAGGCGGCGCATCCATAGCGGCGCGCGCGGCACCGAGCCGCTCAGGAAATCGAGCAGCGCGCCGACCGCGACCGGCAATGTGCAGTGACGTTCGTCGATGTGGCGTTCAATCCACAGTTCCTGGCGCGGCACGCCCATGGCGACGAGCAGCATGTCAGGCCGTAGTTTTGCGATCCGGCCAATGATCTCCGGCTCCTGCGCGGCGGAGAAATAGCCATCGTGAATGACCACGAAGTTGTGCTGCACCGCAAGCGCCGCCAGCTTCACCGACGCCGCCTCGGCGTTGACACGGGTCGCACCGAGCAGCCCCACGGTCAGCGGCCTCTTGGAAGCCTGCAGAAAGGCCGGCACGAAATCGGTGCCGTTGAGATTGTCGGGAAACGGCGCGCCGTAGAGAAGCTTCGCGGCGAGATCGACGCCGATGCCGTCCGGCAGGATGAGGAAATCGTCGAGCGCCTCGGCGAAGACCGGGTCGGTATAGGCGATGTTGGCATTGTGAGCGTTGAGGAAGCTGACCTTGGTGAAGCGCCGCTCGGCGATCAATCGGTTCAGCAGGGCAATTGCATCGTCCCAGCGGATCCCGAGCACCGGGATGCCGAGGATCATTTTCAGACTGTCGAGTCCGAACGCGGCGCGGGCGTGCATGTTCATGCAAACACCTCCTGCCTGACGGCGCCTATCTTTTCGAGACCGACACGAATCGCGACGTCGAGTGCCTTGACCTGCTGGCGATGGAAGGTGCCGCCATCGATATCGTGGATATCGGCCGCGGCAGCCTGCAGGGCCTGGGCGAAGCCGGCCGGATCGTCGGTGACCACGCAATTGGCAGGGCGGTGGTCGATGCCGCGCAGCGAGCGGCTGGTGGCGACCGAGGGCAGCCCAAGCTCGAAGGTCTCGATGGTCTTCAACTGCACGCCGCTGCCTGCGGTGCTGATCAGCGGGATGACGGCCGCGCCACAGACGAAAGCCTGGGCATCCGGAACGCGGCCGACAAATTGGACGCCCGGATGCGTCGAGGTGACGCCGGAAGGCATGTGGCCCGCGATGCGGATTCGGAAACCAGGCGGCAGATGCGGCACCACCTTGCCCAGGAACCAGTCGAGGCCGATGCGGTTCGGCTGCCAGGTCCAGGTGCCGATCAGGGCCGCGTCGCAGTCGATCGGGCGCCGGCCTTTCCGGGCTGGCGCCGTGGCGCCGGTTACCAGCGGCAGCACCGCCGAGCGATCATCCGAGGCGACACCGAGTGCCACGCGATCCTCCTCGGCCAGCGCGAAGACAAAGCGCGCGCCGCGGCAGAGGCGCTCTTCGACCAGCTTGAGCAGCCTCGCCTCGCGCCGGAACAGCAGGCGCTGGAAAATGCCGCCGACGGCAGCGGCGTTCTCCCGCGCCGAGAGATGCTCGACATTGTGCGCGACGAAGATCGAAGGCCGGTCTTCGAACAGCCTTTCGAAAGCGCCGGCGAACTGCACCGAATTCAGCACATAGCCATCGAACGGACCGGCTCGTTCGATAGCGGCCTGAACATCGTGGTCGGACACCGCACGCAACTTGACCGACGCGAAGGTGAGGCCCGAAACCATCGCCTTGCAGACCCAGGCGAGCTTCTGCAGCGGCGAAGCACTTTCGGTGCGCACGTCGATCGCACCAAGCACCACCGTATTTTCGGGATCTACCGCGGCTTTCCCGGGCCAGGTGAAGCCGATGACCGTCACGCGCGCGCCGGCGCGCCGCAAGGCGGCGATGATCGCTGCATTGGCGATCTCGTAGCCCGAGGCGAGAGCACCGTCGGGCACGATCGATGTGGCGAACAGCAGATGCATCTCACTATCCTGTGGTGTAGCCGGTAGCAAAGCGCGGTGAACCCTTGATTAAACGAGCACGATCAACGCCCGAAAGCCCATGCCCGGCGGGCTTCTCCGCGCAAGGTGATTAACGAAACCTTATCACCGTGATGCTACCAGAACGCGACTCACGACGCGGCTGGATACGGATGATCCCTTTGCCATTGGACGGTTCGGTATCGATCGCGGGACGGTCTCCCGAGCTCAAGGTGGAGGCGGTCGAAGCGATCGTCACCTTGCCGACCTTCAAGCGACCCGAACAGGTGCTGGAGACGCTTGCATCGCTGCGCGCACAGCAAACCGGCAGGTGCTTTGCCGTCATCGTCATGGAAAACGAGGCGGAGGCGCGTGAAGGCGCCAAAGCGGTGCTGCCGCTGTTCGAGCGCGGCGAGATACCAGGCATGGTCGTCATCGCGCATGAACGCGGCAATTGCAGTGCCTATAATGCCGGCTGGCAGACGGCGATCCTGCATTTCCCGAACTTCAGGCACCTGCTGGTCATCGACGACGACGAGATCGCCGATGCGCGATGGCTGGAGCGGATGTGCCGCGCAGCCGAAACGCTCGGCGCCGATATCGTCGGCGGCCCGCAGGTGCCCGTCTTTGCCGATCCCGCCCATGCGACATGGGCCGAGCATCCTGTTTTCGCGCCCCCCTACCGGGAGACGGGACGGGTGCCCGCGCTCTATTCGTCCGGCAATCTTCTGGTCGGGCGCCACGTGTTGACCGCGATGGGGCCGCCCTTCCTCGATCTCAGATTCAATTTCATGGGCGGCGGTGACGCCGACTTTCTCAGCCGGTCGGCGCAACGCGGCTTCGTGCTGGGCTGGTGCGTAGAAGCCAAGGTGCGTGAGACCGTTCCGGCCCGGCGCCTCGAGACCGATTGGATTCGTGCCCGCAGCCTGCGCAACGGTGTCATCTCGACGCTGGTGGAAAAGAAGAAGCGCGCCGGCACGCCCTTCGCCGGTGCCAAGGTGTTCGCCAAGAGCCTGGCCTTGCTTGCCGCCTCGCCGCTTCGCGGCGTGATGCGGCTGGCGCGCACGGGATCGACGGCGATCGCCATCTATCCCGTCCATGTGGCGCTCGGCCGCGTGCTGGCCGAATTCGGATATGCCAATGAGCAATACCGCCAGCCTGAGAAAAACTGAGCGCGCCCCGCTCAGCGCCGCGTTCACGCGCGGGGGCGTGGCGACCGCGATCGCCGCCCTGCTGTTCACCGTCATCATGGTGTCCTTCCGCCCGTTCCAGCCGGCCGGCGCCGAACTCACCGGCGAAGGCGGCGACATCGTCAATCAGCTCGGCTTCGGTTCGCTCGGCGCGGTCTCGATCTTCTCGCTGATGGCCTTCGCCGATCCGCGCGTCGTGCGCTCACTGCTCAGCCCTTCCTGGATACTGATGCTGGGCTTCTTCTTCCTGTCGGTGGTGCTGGCAACCGACCCGCCGTCGGCGATGCGCGCGGCGTCCTTCACCATGATCGGCATCCTGACGATGGCAACGATCCTGGCGCTGCCGCGCGACGCCGAGTCTTTCTCGAGGGTCATCATCTTCACCGCCGTCGTTGTGATGGGGCTGTCCTATCTCGGCCTCATCGTCTTTCCGCACGAGGCGATGCACACGGCCGACTCGCAGGAGCCCGAACATGCCGGCCTGTGGCGCGGCGTGTTCACCCACAAGAACATCGCCGGACCAATCATGGCCTGCTTCAGTTTCGCCGGCCTTTATCTCTATCGGCGCGGGCAACGCTGGTGGGGCGCGGGTATCTTCTGCGCGGCGATGATCTTCATGCTGCACACCGGCTCCAAGACCACCGCCGGGCTGGTGCCGTTCTCGATCCTGATCGTGATGTTTCCGAGCCTGATGGGCATGCGGCTCGGTACGCCGATCCTGTTTACGCTGGCGATCATCGCCACGGCGGTCGGCACGCTGGGCATCGTCTTCCTGACGCCGGTGAAGCACCTGGCGGCGATCTACTTCCCCGATCTGACCTATACCGGCCGCACGACGCTGTGGGAGTTCGCCGGCTCGATGCTGGCGAAGAAGCCGTGGACCGGCTACGGCTATGAGAGCTTCTGGGGCACGCCGCTGCTGCTCAACCAGGACCAGCCCTTCGACCGCCCGTGGGACATCAGGACCATCGTGCACGGTCATGACGGCTATCTCGACATCGCCGTGCTGATGGGCATTCCTGCTCTTTGCGTGGCGGTCTACACTTTCCTCATCGCACCGTTGCGCGACTACATGCGCATTCCGCTGCGCAAGGAGAACATCTATCTCGGTGATTTCTTCATGATGGTGGTGCTGTTCACCGCACTCAACGCATTCCTCGAGAGCTTCTTCTTCCATCGTGGCGATCCGGTCTGGCTGTTCTTCGTGCTTGGCGTGCTGGGCCTCAGGCAAGTGTCGCTGCGGCCGATCGCGGTGCGCATGCCCGTCCAGCGCTCCTGAGAGGGCTTTCCCACCGACCCGCGAGCGTCTATGTCATGGCCTTTCTCCTCGGAGGGCTCTCGATGACGATCAGGCTTGTTCTCGCCGGCTGCGGTAATATGGGTTACGCCATGCTCTCGGGCTGGCTGAAGTCCGGCAAGCTTGCACCGTCGACCGTTTTCGTGGTCGAGCCCAATGCCGACCTGCGCAATCGAGCCGCCGCACTCGGCTGCGGCACGGCGGCGGAAGCCGAAGCCATTCCGGCCGATGCCGTGCCTGAACTCGTCGTCATCGCCGTGAAGCCGCAGGTGATCCGTGACGTCACCACCGCCTACAAGCGCTTCGGCGACGGCCGCACCACTTTCGTCAGCATCGCCGCCGGCACGCCCTCCGCCACCTTCGAGGAAATCCTCGGCAACCGCGCGCCTATCGTGCGCTGCATGCCCAACACGCCCGCGGCGATCGGCAAGGGCATGATGGTGGTGTTTTCCAATCCCCCGGTTTCCGACGACGCCAAGCGCTTCGTCGCCGACCTCTTGTCGGCCAGCGGCGAAGTGGCCACCATCGATGACGAGAGCCTGATGGATGCGGTGACCGCCGTGTCCGGATCGGGTCCGGCCTACATCTTCCATTTCATCGAGGCGCTGACCGTGGCTGCCGAAAAGGCCGGCTTGCCGACGGCAACCGCCAGGCTGCTCGCCATGCAGACCGTCTACGGCGCCGCATCGCTCGCCGCCGAAAGCCGCGAGGACCCCGGTGTGCTGCGCCAGCAGGTGACCAGCCCCAACGGCACGACGGCAGCCGCGCTTGGTGTGCTGATGGGCGAAGACCGGCTGACCAACCTGCTCACGCAAGCAGTGGAAGCGGCGCGGCTAAGGTCGATCGAACTGGGGAAGTAGAGCGGACATCTCGCTAGGCGAGATCCGTGTGCGAAAAGTCGTTGCCTTTGTAGAGCAACGCGGAGCCGTGGCTCTTTGCGCAAGCGTAGGACAGGCAATCGGCAAGATTGAGCTGCGCGGGATGCCCACGTCCCTTTCCATAATCCGAAAACGCCTGGATCGCCAGTTTGGCATCGCCGGCGTCGATCGGCACAATTTCGATTTCGGCCTCGCTCAGCAGCGCCTCTATCGCCATTTCCGCGACCACCGGTTCGACAGCAAGCATCGTAGAAAGCCGCATCGACGCTTCGAGCACAACCAGCGCGGACGTTATCTTGTGAGGTGCAGCCGCCATCCGGTCGCTCCACTCGCCGGCATCCCCTTCTCCCGAAAGAATTGCGACGATTACGGAGGTGTCAACGAACATCAGGGATGTCCCCACATGTCGTCGATTTCATCCTTGCTCATAGGTCGGCCGCCGGGGCCGGCCTTGGCTTTAAGTTCATCCGCGATGGCAGCCAGCCGTTTCGCCAGGGGGATGTGTCCGTTTTCCCGTTTCAATTCAGACTCAAGCGCTTCGATAACCGCTTCGGTCATCGAAATCTTGCGTTTGGCGGCCAGTCGCTGTGCCAGTTCGCGTGCACGCGGGTCTCTGATTTGGAGGTTCATTGGTCGATCCTCGGCGACATTGCCACTACAATATAGTGCATTTGTCATGACTGCACCACGACGCACTATTTTCCGTATAGCATCTCATCCTGTAGCCAGCGCAGCGCGAACAGCTTGGTCGTCTGGTCGGGGGCCGCATTGTCGGCGGTCAGCAACTCGCCTTTCCTGACCTGTTTCAGCACCTTGCCGCCCTCGAGCAGGCCGACCGGGACGGCGTGCTGGGCGCGGGCTTCGCCGACGGTCATGGTCCAGGAGCGATAGCAGGTTTCGCCGATCGCATCGAAGGTTTCGCCGGCAGCGAGGTCGCGCTTGGCGACGGCGCAGACCTCGGCAACCGGCCGCGGCAGCGGCACCATGTCGGGCTTGCCGAACAGCACGATGCGGGCCGCTGTCAGCGGCACTTCCAGCGACGTCAGATGGTAGGGCCGGAACAGGCTGTAATAAGGGCCGTGGCCGATATGCAGGTCGTCCATGCGCTCGATGATGCGCGAATGCGTCGCCTCGACGATGACGAAGACACCAGGCGCCACACCCTTGCCGATGGTGTAATCGACGACGCCCTTCTTCAGCAGGAGGCCACCGTCCTCGCGCGGGATCAGCACCTTGACGAGGTCGTCGCGGTCGGTCTTGGGACCATGCATGCCCGGCACGTCGGGCACCAGCCCGGTGGCGTTGGCGATGGCGCACATCTCGACCATGGTCTTGGAGCCGTCGACGAACTCGACCAGCATGCGCGGGTTCATGTTGCGGCGGATCGCTTCGTCGCGATAGTCGTCGGGCATGGCATCATGGTTGAGCGGATTGTTCTTGCCCTTGCCGGCCGAGACGATGGTCAGGCCGAGCGCGGAGGCGAACTCGATCAGCTCCATGCAGCTCGACGGCTCGTCGCCGGCGCCGACCGAATAGACGACGCCAAGCCGGTCGGCCTGCTGTTTGAGATAGCACCCGATGGTGACGTCGGCCTCGACATTCATCATCACCAGATGCTTGCCGTGCTCCATCGCCATCAGATCGAAGTCGGCGGCGACGCCAGGTTTTCCCGTGGCATCGATGACGACGTCGATCAGTGGATTGGTCACCAGCATCTCATTGGAGGTGATGGCGATCCTCCCGTCCTCGATGGCACCGGTGACTTTCGACGCGGTGTCGGCCTCGACCGCCATCGCCTCGTCGCCATAGGCGATGCGGATGGCGTCACGCGCGGTGTGCGGACGACGGGTCGAGATGGCGCAGACCGCAATGCCCGGCATCAGCATGCCTTGCGTGACGAGGTCGGTCCCCATTTCGCCGGAGCCGATGACACCGACGCGCACCGGGCGGCCCTCGGCGGCGCGTCTGGCGAGATCGCGGGCAAGTCCCGTCAAGGCGACATTGGTCATGCAGGGATGTCCACAGCTTCTTGATTTGGGGCCGGATTAGCAGGGACTGGTCCCCTGTGCCAACGAAACCGCGCGCGACCGGCGATTTCCAACGGAATCGCCGGGAAAAGGCGCATTTGCCGCGAATTATTGGCCCAAAGGGTTGCCAATTGACATTGTCGTGACGGCTTCAGACCACCCTGACGTAGCTCGTCATGCCTGATTTCTGGTGCTCGATGATGTGGCAGTGCAGCAGCCAGTCGCCGGGATTGTCGGCGACGAAGCCCAGGCTCACCTTCTCATTGGGCTGGATGAGATAAGTGTCCGAAATCAACGGCCGCACCGGACGCGTCGAGGACGACAGCACCTTGAAGCTCATGCCGTGCAAATGCATCGGATGCGATTGCGGCGTCAGGTTCTCCATGTCGATGATGTAACTTTTGCCAAGCTTCAGTTCGGCCAAAGGCGCGGTCGGATCGGGCGTATCGCCCGGCCATGGCACTTTGTTGATCGCCCAGAAACTGTAGCCGAGCGAGCCGCAGATGCTGTCGCTCGGGACGTTCTCCGCCGTGGCGCTGAGCGCCAGCGAAATATGCTGGGCGGCGGTGAGATCGACCTCGGCCACCGGATTGGCCTCCAGCGGTGCAAGATCGCGACTATCCCGCTCGAGCGAGTTGCCCGTCGCGCGCAGCGTTGCGAGCACCTGGGGCTTGGTGCCCCTGACGTCCCGCAGGCTGACGATCGCGCCCTCTTCATCGGGCATGCGGATGACGAGTTCCATGCGTTGCCCCGGCCCCAGCAATAGGGCATCGGGTGCAAAACGCTGCGGCACCGGGTTGCCGTCCAGCGCGATGACATCAGCTTCGGCGCCGTCGACGCGAAAGGCGTAGATTCGGGTGACATCGGTGATTGCAACGCGCAGCCGCAGCAACCCGCCGGCGGGCGCGTCATATTGCGGTTGGTCGAGCCAGTTCGCGGTGCGCACCGTGCCGTAAGTGCCGGTCCTGGCAGCATCGCGCGGCCGGAACTGGTCGATGAACTGAGCGTCGTCGCCAAGGCGCCAGTCGCGCAGATTGAGGACAAATTCGGCGTCGAATTTCGGATCGTTCGGGTTTTCGACCACGATCACGCCGGTCAGGCCGTGCCCCATCTGCTCCAGCGTGTTGCAATGCGGGTGGTACCAGAAGGTGCCCGCGTCGGGCGGCGTGAAGGCATAGTCGAAATGGTCGCCGGTGTAGACATAGGGCTGCACCAGGAAGGGCACGCCATCCATCTTGTTCGGCAGGCGAATACCATGCCAGTGGATGGTCGTCGGATCATCGATGGCGTTGACGAGGCGCGCGGCGAAGGGCTCACCCTTTTTCATCCTGACGACCGGAGGCATTCCGGCGTTGCCGTAGGTCAGCACATCCCTGGTCTGGCCGAGATCCATGAGCTTCGCCCGGATTTTCACCGTCTGCAGAACCACCGGCTCAGGCGTGGCCGCGGCCCAGCCGCCAAGCCTGCTCATCGCGGCAAGCCCAACCCCGCTCGCGCCGGCGCTGGCGGCGGTTTTCAAAAGCCTGCGGCGTGTGATCATGTTGCGCTCCAACGGAAAAGCTGACTGCCATTCGCATCTTTTACCGTCAATAGCCGGACTGGCATCCGTTTGCCAACGACACCGGTCAGGGCGTCGGCTTCTCGCGTGCCAGTGAACGGATGCCTTCGAGCTTTATTTGAAGCTGGCGATGGGCAGGAATTTCACCGCGGAGCCGGTGAAGCGGCGGTGATCGGACGCCTGTCGCCGTGGCTGGAATCCATCGAGATAGACCTGCTCCGGCGCCGTGCGGATGAAATTGGCGGCAATGATGGTTGCCGCTTTCGACCCGGCTCCGCCGGTGATGCGGCGACCCGTCTCGAGCGGCACGATGACGGCGCTGGCTTCGGGATCGAGACGCCGCTGGACACGGTCGGCCTTGGGGCTGGTCCTGACACGATCTTCGGGCTTCGATGCGGGGAGTGCAACCCGCTGGCCGGCCAGCGGATCGAGGCCGTCGTCGGCGTGATGCATGGCCAGCAAGGCACCGATTGCATCGGCGGGTTTGGCCGCCTCCGGCTGACGCAGGGGCCCCGTCTGGTCTTCCGGTCGCCATGTCGGGACAGGGATGTTGAGCGCCACCATGTCCGGACCAGCAATCGCGGGAGCGGCACCAGCCTGGCTCAAGGGAATCTCGGCGTTGGTTGCCGCCGGCGGTTCGGCCTGCGTCGTGGACGCGGCGCGCGGCGCGAAGGCCGGCAACGGCACTGCGCTGGGCGCCATCGCCATGACGATCGCTTCAGGCGTCTTGCCGCCCTGTCCAGCCTGCAATTCCTCGGCCTGATCAACGGAAGCGATCTGGATATCCGTGCGCTGGGCTGCCTCCGGCGCCACGACGGCGATGCCCTGCCCGGCCTGTTTGGGTTCAACCGGCCGTGGCGCAGGCACGGCTTGCGCGGCATCATCCGCTTCGTCCGTGCCTTGCCCACCCAACAGCGACGCCAGCAGGCCGCGCGCCGGCCTGCGCTGGCCGCCGTCGGTGCTTGCCAGCTCGATGTTGGGCGTGCCGGCGGCCTTGCGCGATTTGTAGGCGGCAAACGCCTGTTCGTAGCCTGGCAGCGGCTTGCCGTCGCTCGGCACATGCAGCGTATTGCCGTTCGGGAAGACCCTGGCCAGTTCCTGGCGGCTGATGCCCGGCCAATGCCGCACATTGCCGACGTCCATGTGGATGAAGGGTGAACCGGAGGTCGGGTAATAGCCGACGCCGCCGCCCTGCATCTTGAGGCCGATGTCGCGCAGCTTCTTCAGCGGCACATCCGGCAGGAAGAAGTCCATGGCGCGGCCGACCATGTGCTGGCTTTCCCGGGCCACCCCTTTCGAGCGGCCGCGCAGCATGGCGTTGGTCGCCGGCGAGCGATAGGCGCTGACCACATGGATATAGGCCGTCGAGCCGCTGGCGCGGTAAGCCTGCCAGACCAGGTCGAGCAGGCGCGGATCCATCCTGGTCGGCTCGTTGCGGCGCCAGTCGCGCAGCATGAAATTGATCTTCTTCAACCCCGTCTGATCGTAGCGCCCGTTGCGCTTGAAGACGATCTCGGCCTTCTCGCCGGTATGGAGATTCTGAATTCGCAGAGCGCGCGTTTCGGCGAACGCATCGGTGATGCACATGCAGAAGAAAGCGACCATGAAGGCCGGCAACCGGGTCCACCAGCGGATACCGCCGGGCGCGCTCTGTTGGCTTTCAATCACACTCATGCCTTGCACATCGTTCCTGTTTCGGGCGATTCGACGTCCTCGCCGGATGCGGAGCCTTCCTTTCAGCACTCTCCTTCGCATCGGCTTGACAAGGCGCACAGTCAGCCATCCCACAACACGTCATGTCGAAGAACAGCATCTTGGTTAACGAATCGTGTTATGCGGGGACGCGTTTCGGCTGGAGATTGCCGAACGCCCGCCTTTGGGGGAGCCACGTTGTCTTCCGGCTGAACGCGCCACGGCAGGTGCCATCGGACTGTTGCTGACACCGAGACGACCCCGCTAACCTTGAAGTAGGCCAGACTCGTAGCAAATTTGTCCGCCTTTGCCTCTGGCACAGCTTGCGTTAGCATAGGTGCAGATTAGCGATGCCTGACGAATCTAATTTCGCTGAGAACTGGGCCGAGCACCTGCTGTGGTCTTCGCTGTTGCTTATCGTGCTGACACGCGGCGCCGGCGCCTTCTCGTTAGACTGCATTGCCGACCGGATTCTCGGCCGGGGCAAGTAACAACCCCAACGATGCGCGGATATTTCTAGCACTTCGAGGGACAGTAGCGGGGAACGCAATCGCTACTGGAAGCCGGCTTTCGAGCAGCGCCATTTTGAACGCTGGTCCTCTCCTGTCCCATTTCAGCACTAAGGTGCTGGTATCGTTCTTGCACATGACACATTGCCGGTTGATCCCGGCCCTGGTCGCATAATCCGATCAGGTTGTAGGCTCGCCGGGCCAGATGGCGGGGTCTCCGCCCGGCGAGTTCTACCCATATCAGCCGTGCCATTGACAGCGGCTGCTGCCCGACAGGCTGTCGAGGTGTGTTCGACTGACCGTCGGCCTGACCGGCTTGGGCCCTTGTTGAGGCAAGCCGGCGTGTCGAAGCGGCTGGATGCCGGGGTCGTCAAAGTGCTGTTTTGCCAGCCGCGCCGCGACGCTGGGGCCTTGACCGCAAGATAGCGTTTCACCAGCCATCCGCAGACATCAGATCAGCGGGCATGAACGGGCGGCCCAGCGGCGTGGGTGCTAGGGGGACTGGCAGCGTCAGGCCGCTGGGCCTAACCGGCGGGGCTTTGAGGAGCGGGCGGCACGCCGGCTGATTTAGAAATATATGGTCCAGCTAATATAATGGGAACACATCAATACGAACGAAGGAACCGGTAAAAGGTGGAACATAGGCCGGTGGCGAAGTGTGTCACGAGCGTGTTCGAGAACGGGCGTTCTGCAAAGCCGATGTGCCTTGCATTGGGTCAATATGTCTGGCTCCGCTGACATCTCCGCACAGCAGGTCAACTCGGCACGTTACATTGCGCGTTGATCTCCCGGGCTCCATGCCCCGACGAACCGGTCGCCATCAGCGCTGCAGCTATCACGGGGCTCGTCGCAATCTGATCGACGATCCTGCTATTAATAGCGGCCGTCCCGAAAAAGCAGATATCGATTGCGTCCGGCCGCGAGATTCATGCCCTCTTGTTACGACTTTTGTAACGGAATAATGGGCGCAACGCCTTGCGTGTCAAATGGCTGAGGGATTTCAACAAGATAGACTGGTGCTGCGAGAGAGGATTGAACTCTCGACCTCTCCCTTACCAAGGGAGTGCTCTACCACTGAGCTACCGCAGCCGTCGATGGCGGGGCTTCTGCCATATCGAACCGGCAAGCGCAAGGCCAAGAACAACGCTTCTGTGAAAGCCTTTGCCGGATAGCTTTCCATGTCATGGCGGTGCCACAATGTTGGCTATCCCTGAATGGCGGGTTGGCTGGTCGCCAGCCGGGGCGGGACGATGAGCGACAAGACAAATCCACCGAAGAGCAGCGAAACAATCCGCAAGAACCGGCTCGCCGAGCAATTGCGCGCCAATCTGCAGAAGCGCAAGGCGCAGTCGCGCTCGCGCCGCACAGGTGAGGCCGACCAGCGACCCGACGGGCTCACTGCTTCAAAGGAAATGCAGAAAGATTAACTCAAATCGGCCACTCTTGGACCGGGGTGGGCGAAATCCTATTTCTTGAACCAGATTGGCCAATGGTCTAGACGGGCCGATACTTAAACGATTGAACCGGCCTTTTCTGGCCGAGAGGGACGTTCTCCAATGGATCGCATCAGAATTGTCGGCGGCAACAAGCTTGCCGGAAGCATTCCGATCTCGGGTGCGAAAAATGCCGCCCTGCCGCTGATGATCGCCTCGCTTCTGACCGACGACACGCTGACGCTCGAAAACGTGCCGCATCTGGCCGATGTCGAGCAGTTGATCCGCATACTCGGCAATCACGGCGTCGACTATTCGGTCAACGGCCGCCGCGAGAAGCAGAACGAGGGCTATTCGCGCACCATCAACTTTTCCGCCCGCAACATCGTCGACACCACCGCTCCTTACGAGCTGGTGTCCAAGATGCGCGCCTCGTTCTGGGTGATCGGGCCTCTGCTGGCCCGGATGGGCGAGGCCAAGGTCTCGCTGCCCGGCGGCTGCGCCATCGGCACGCGCCCGGTCGACCTGTTCCTCGAAGGCCTGCAGGCGCTGGGCGCCGATATCGATGTCGACACCGGCTACGTCATTGCCAAGACGCGGAATGGCCGCCTTGTCGGCAACCGTTACGTCTTCCCCAAGGTCTCGGTCGGCGCCACCCATGTGCTGATGATGGCGGCATCGCTCGCCAAGGGCGAGACGGTGCTCGAAAACGCCGCCTGCGAGCCCGAGATCGTCAATCTGGCCGAATGCCTCAACGCGATGGGCGCCAGGATTTCCGGCGCCGGCACGCCGACCATCACCATCGACGGCGTCGAAGCGCTGTCGGGGGCGCGCGTTCGCGTCATCCCCGACCGCATCGAGACCGGCACCTATGCCATGGCTGTCGCCATGACCGGCGGCGACGTCGTGCTGGAAGGCGCACGGCCGGAGCTGCTGCAGACGGCGCTCGACGTGATTTCGCAGACGGGCGCGGAGATTACGCAGACCAATTCCGGCATTCGCGTGAAGCGCAATGGCGCCGGCATTTCGCCGGTCGATGTGACGACGGCGCCCTTCCCGGCCTTCCCGACCGACCTGCAAGCACAGTTCATGGGCCTGATGACCATGGCCAAGGGCAAGTCGCGCATAACCGAGACGATCTTCGAAAACCGCTTCATGCACGTCCAGGAGCTGGCCCGGCTCGGCGCCCACATCACGCTTTCGGGCCAGACGGCGATCGTCGACGGCGTGGCGAAGCTGAAGGGCGCGCCGGTCATGGCGACCGATCTTCGGGCTTCCGTCTCGCTGGTCATCGCCGGCCTGGCGGCCGAAGGCGAGACCACGGTCAACCGCGTCTACCATCTCGACCGCGGTTTCGAGCGGCTGGAGGAAAAGCTTTCCAATTGCGGCGCGGTGATCGAGCGTATTTCGGCATAGCGATCCGCGGTCGCTTGGCGAAATCATCTGCGAAGCATCCTTCTCCCCTCGCTATACGGGTAGAAGTGCTTGGCAGCGGCCGATGAGGGGTGCGCAAAAACTGAGGCAAATCCCTCTAAAGCATGTCGCGGCGAATAGGATTCGCCCGACCTGCTGTAAGTTTCTGATTTTATGCATGTCGTTATCCCGGAACCGAGGACACTTCCAGGCGACATGCATCAGCAGGACCCCTGTCGCGGTTGCACCGATCGGAAAGACCGCCTAACAGAAAGGCTGATTGCCAACCTTCAGGTGTGAAATCCGCATGGCCTTGAAACTCATTGCGCTCGACGACCAGGATCTGAGCATCGTCTCGGCTCATCTCCAGGACGCCGTGATGAAGGTCGCGGACCTCGAATTCCTGCCCAAGGCCAAACGGTTCGTGCTGACCATGAACCGTTTCGTGTGGGAGGCCAAATCCGGCCTGTTTCGCCAGCACAATGAACGACGGCAGGCCGTGCTGCATTTCGACCGGGTGCTGGGCGCCAAGACCAACGGCATCGCCCGCGACAAGCCGGCCGAAATCCTCTCCCTGCTGGCGATCAGCTTCATCGAGATCAGCAAGCCCGCCGGCATCGTCGAACTGATCTTTTCGGGCGGCGGCACGATCATGCTCGATGTCGAATGCATCGAGGCCCGCCTTGCCGATATCGGCGGCGCGTGGGAAGCCACGTCACGCCCCATACACAGGGCTTGAGCATACGATGGCCATCACGCTCCGCCAGTCCGACGCCGATTTCGAGCAGCGTTTCGCCGCGTTCCTCCTGACCAAGCGCGAGGTATCGGCCGATGTCGACGCCGTGGTGCGCGACATCATCGCGCGCGTGCGTGCCGAGGGCGACGCGGCACTGATCGACTACACGCAGAAATTCGGCGGAGGCGACCTCGCCGAGCTCGGCATTGCCGTCTCGGCGGAAGACATCGCCGGCGCCTATGCCGAGGCCGATCCGGCCACGGTCGAGGCGCTGAAATTCGCACGTGACCGCATCCGGTCCCATCACCAGCGGCAAAAGCCGCAGGACGAACGCTACACCGATGCCGCCGGCGTCGAGCTCGGCTCGCGCTGGACCGCGATCGACGCGGTCGGGCTCTATGTGCCGGGCGGCACGGCAAGCTATCCAAGTTCGGTGCTGATGAACGCCGTGCCAGCCAAGGTAGCCGGCGTCGAGCGCATCGTCATGGTCGTGCCGGCACCGCACGGCGTCGTCAACCCGCTGGTGCTGGTGGCGGCGGATATATCAGGCGTCTCCGAAATCTACCGCGTCGGCGGCGCTCAGGCGATCGCGGCACTTGCCTATGGTACGCAGACGATCAAGCCAGTGGCCAAGATCGTCGGCCCCGGCAATGCCTATGTCGCCGCGGCCAAGCGGCGGGTATTCGGCACTGTCGGCATCGACATGATCGCCGGGCCGTCGGAAGTGCTTGTGGTGGCCGACGGCGGCAATGATCCGGAGTGGATCGCGGCGGACCTGCTTGCCCAGGCCGAGCATGACGTGTCGTCGCAGTCGATCCTGATCACCGACGACCCGGCTTTCGGCAAAGCGGTCGAAAATTCGGTCGAGCGCCAGTTGCAAAGCCTGTCGCGGGGAGAGACCGCAGCGCAGAGCTGGCGCGATTTCGGTGCCGTCATCCTGGTTGCGACCATCGAGGCGTCGCTGCCGCTGGTCGACCGTATTGCGGCCGAACATGTCGAGTTGGCCATCGACGATGCCGAGGGCTTCCTGGCGAAGATGCGCAACGCGGGCGCGGTTTTTCTCGGACGCCACACGCCCGAGGTCATCGGCGACTATGTCGGCGGCTCCAACCACGTGCTGCCGACAGCGCGCTCGGCGCGCTTCTCGTCGGGCCTGTCCGTGCTCGACTTCGTCAAGCGCACCTCGGTCCTGAAGCTCGGGCCGGAGCAGTTGCGCATGCTGGCTCCGGCGGCGATCGCACTCGCGCAGGCGGAAGGGCTCGACGCGCATGGCCGCTCCGTCGCCATACGGCTGAACATCTAGGCCGGCATGACGGGCCACCATCAAACCCGCGCAAAACTGATCGATGTCGAACTCGATGAATCGATCGGCCGTTCGACGCCCGATGTCGAGCATGAGCGGGCGGTGGCGATCTTCGACCTGATCGAGGAGAACAGTTTTAAGCCTGTCAATGACAGCGGCACAGGTCCTTACCGGCTGAAGCTGTCGCTGGCCGAGTCCCGCCTGGTCTTTGCCGTGGCGCGCGAGGACGGTGCCGCCGTCGTCACCCACATCCTGTCGCTGACGCCGCTCAGGCGCATCGTCAAGGATTACTACATGATCTGCGAGAGCTATTACGACGCCATCCGCTCCTCGACGCCGAGCCACATCGAGGCGATCGACATGGGCCGCCGTGGCCTGCACAATGAGGGCTCGCAGACACTGATGGATCGGCTCTCCGGCAAGATCGACATCGACTTCGACACGGCGCGACGCCTGTTCACGCTGGTCTGCGTGCTGCACTGGCGGGGCTGATCCTGGTCCCCGGCGCCCTGCCCCACTCGGTCCTGTTCCTGTGCGGCATGAATGCCGTGCGCTCGCCGATGGCCGAGCAGCTGGCGCGCCGGGTGCTGCCCGCCACAATTTTCGTCGCCTCGGCCGGCGTGCGCGCCGGCGAGCGCGACCCGTTCGTCGACGCCGTGCTTGCCGAGGACGGCCTGATGCTGGGCGAACGCCATCCACGGAAGCTGGACGATCTCGAGGACGACTATTTCGACCTGATCGTGACACTGGCGCCGGAGGCGCACCATGCCGCGCTCGAACTCACCCGCTCGCTTGCCGTCGAGGTGGAATACTGGCCGACGCCGGACCCGACCGGTGCCGGCGGCACGCGCGAACAGATCATGGCCAGCTATCGCGACGTGCGCGAGCGGCTGAAGTTGCGCATAAGCCGACGTTTTTTGCTTCCCGAAGCAAAAAACGCGACGGATTAAGCGTGTTCACAAGCGCACGATTATCATATAGGTTCCGCCGAAATTCCGGCTAGAGTCGGATGATTTCAGGTCTGTCCGACCTGAAATCATCCGACTCTAGGTCAAAGAAGTAGAGCATGATGTCGTCGGAAATCCGCTTCACACTTTTCGGCATCATGCTCTAGGCGCCGGAACTGTCATCCAAGCAAAGGTATCGAATGCCGAAGGAAGAAGTCCTCGAGTTTCCGGGTATCGTCACGGAATTGTTGCCCAACGCGATGTTCAGGGTGAAGCTCGAAAACGAACACGAGATCATCGCCCATACGGCCGGCCGCATGCGCAAGAACCGCATCCGCGTGCTGACCGGCGACAAGGTTCTGGTCGAGATGACGCCATACGACCTGACCAAGGGTCGCATCACCTACCGTTTCAAGTAAGATCAAGACCCGAGCGCGATGAGCATTTCGCAAAAGCTGGTGCTTGCCTCGGGTTCGCCGCGCCGCATCGAACTCTTGCAGCAGGCCGGCATCGAGCCGGACCGCATCCTGCCAGCCGATATCGACGAAACGCCGCTGCGTGCCGAGCATCCGCGTTCGCTGGCCAAACGCCTGTCGAAGGAAAAGGCCGAGAAGGCGTTCGCGTCGCTGAAGACCGAGACGGACTATGCGCCGAGCTTCGTGCTGGCCGCCGACACGGTGGTCGCGGTGGGGCGACGCATCCTGCCCAAGGCCGAAACGTTGGATGATGCCGCCAACTGCCTCGGGCTGCTGTCCGGCCGTTCGCACCGGGTCTATTCCGGCATCTGCCTGATCACGCCGGGGGGCAAAATGCGCCAGCGGCTGGTCGAGACGCGGGTGCGTTTCAAGCGGCTGCCGCGCGAGGAGATCGACGCTTATGTCGCCTCGGGCGAATGGCGCGGCAAGGCCGGCGGCTATGCCGTCCAGGGTCTCGCCGGCTCCTTCGTCGTCAAGCTCGTCGGCTCCTACACCAACATCGTCGGCCTGCCGCTCTATGAGACGGCGGCGCTGCTCTCGGGCGAAGGTTTCAAGGCCCATCAAAACTGGCTGTCCGCGCGGCCATGAGCCTCGACGACAAAGTGACGCCGTTGCGGCCCAAGCGCCCTTGCCCCGAATGCGGCAAGCCGTCGGCGCGCGAGACCTATCCGTTCTGCTCGACGCGCTGCAAGGACATCGACCTCAACCGCTGGCTGAAGGGCGCCTATGTCATCTCGGCGCGCGACGACGAGGAAGAACCGGACTCCGACGAGCCGAAATAAGACGAGCGCCGCCGGTCAGGCGGCCTGGTTCTTGCGATTTCCACGCGTCCAGGCTGGCAGCCAGTCGCCGTGAGCGGCCAGGAGATCATCGACCAGTGACCAGATCTGGTCGAGGTCGAGTTCGGCCGCAGTGTGCGGGTCCATCATCGCCGCGTGGTAGATGTGTTCGCGGTTTTCGCTCATCAGCGCCCGCACCGTCAGTTCCTGCACATTGATGTTGGTGCGGATCAGCGCCGTAAGCTGCGGCGGCAGGTCGCCGATATAGGTCGGCTGGATGCCGGAAGCATCGACGAGGCACGGCACTTCGGCGGCACAATCGCGGGGCAGCGAGGTGATGCATCCATTGTTGCGGACATTGCCGTAGATCACCGACGGCTCGCCGGTCCAGACCGAATTCATGATCGATGAGGCATATTCCTTGGACTCCTCGACCTCGATGCGCTGGGCCGAGTTATAGGCCTGCGCCTGGTCTTTCCAGCGCTCGATCTGCTCGATGCAGCGCTTCGGGTATTCATCGAGCGGAATGCCGTATTTCTCGATCAGATCGGGGCGGCCGTCCTTGATGAAATAGGGCGTGTATTCGGCAAAATGTTCCGAGCTTTCGGTGACGAAATAACCCAGCCGGGTCAGCATCTCGTAGCGCACCTTGTTGGGGCAGCGGGGGTTCCAGCCGGGCTTCGGCGCGCGGCCTTCGCGATAGGCGCGCACAAGATCGGGATAGAGGTCGCGGTAGGATCCGTCCGGCTGGCGATGTTCGAACTTCAGGTAGAAGGCCATGTGATTGATGCCGGCCGAGCGGTAACGAATCTCGTCGTAGGGAAGGTCGAGATCGTGCGCCAGTTCCATCGCCGTGCCTTGCACCGAGTGGCACAGCCCGACCTGCCTGATCTCGGGGTATTTCTCTGAGATCGCCCAGGTGTTGATCGCCATCGGGTTGACGTATTGCAGCATGATCGCCTGCGGACACACGGCAAGCATGTCCTCGCAGATCTTCCAAAGATGCGGCACGGTCCTCAGGCCGCGCATGATGCCGCCGACGCCGAGCGTATCGGCGATCGTCTGGCGCAGGCCGTATCTCTTCGGCACCTCGAAATCCGTAACGGTACAGGGCTCATAGCCGCCGATCTGGAAGGCGACGACGACGAAATCTGCGCCCGCCAGCGCCTTGCGCTGGTCCGTGTAGGTTTCGGCCTTCGCCTTGACGCCGAGTGTGGCGATCAGCTTGTTGACGACAACGGCGCTTTCTTCCAGCCGCTGCGGATTGATGTCCATCAGCGCGATCGTGGCGCCCGAAAGCGCCGGGCGCTGCAGCACGTCGCCGACAATGTTCTTCATGAACACCGTCGAACCGGCACCGATGAAAGTGATCCTGGGATGTCTTGCCAATGTAACCTCCGGCATGTGTTCAGGCCACGTCGAAAGCGGCCCTGACGAGCCGTTCGGTGTAGGCGGTCTTGGGATTGGTGAGGACCTCGTCGACGGGTCCCTGCTCAACGATCTTGCCGTGCTGCATGACGATGACGCGGTGGCACAGCGCGCGCACCACCTTGAGGTCGTGCGAAATGAAGAGGTAGCTCAGGCCGCGCTCATCCTGCAGCTTGCGCAGCAGATCGATGATCTGCGCCTGGACGGAGAGGTCCAGCGCCGATGTCGGCTCGTCGAGCAGGATGAATTCGGGTTCGAGCGCGATGGCCCGCGCAATCGCGATGCGCTGGCGCTGACCACCGGAGAATTCATGCGGAAACCGCGACAGGATATCGCCCGGCATGCCGGCGCTGACCAGCGCCTCGCGCACCCGCTCGACCCGTTCGCGCCGTGTCGCGCCGATGCTGTTGACGATCAACCCTTCCTCGATGATCTGGCCGATCGTCATGCGCGGGTTGAGCGAGGAGTACGGGTCCTGGAAGACGATCTGCATGCGCGAACGAAGCGGCCGCATCTGCGCTCGCGACAAGCCATGGATAGGCTGGCCATCGAAGCGGATCTCGCCGCGTTTGGCGTCGGTCAACCTCAGCAGCGCCTGGCCGAAGGTGGTCTTGCCGGAACCGGATTCGCCGACCAGGCCCAGCGTCTCGTGGCGGCAAAGCTTGAGGTCGAGATCGTCGACGGCGACCAGTTCACGCCAGTCGGGCTTCAGGAACGTGCCGTGGCGCAGCATGAAGCAGACGCGCACGCCGTTCGCCTCGAGGATGGTGCCTGAGCCCTCCGGCAGCGGTTGCGGTCGGCCGCGTGGCTCGGACGCAAGCAGCCGTTGGGTGTAGGGATGACGCGGAGCGGCGAAGAGCCGTTCGGTGACGTTGTGCTCGCACATTTCGCCATGCTGCATCACATAGACATAGTCGGAAAACTTGCGCACCACGGTGAGATCGTGGGTGATCAGGATCACCGCCATCCGCAGCTCTTTCTGCAGATTGCGGATCAGGTTGAGGATCTGTGCCTGGACAGTGACATCAAGCGCGGTCGTCGGCTCATCGGCGATCAGCACGTCGGGATCGTTGGCGAGCGCCATGGCGATCATCACGCGCTGCCGCTGCCCGCCCGAGAGCTGGTGCGGATATTGTTTGAGCCGCGCCTCGGGTTCGGGAATCTGCACATGCCGCAGCAGTTCGAGCGCCCGTGCCCAGGCTTGCCTGCGGCTCACCTTGCGATGCACCCGGATTGCTTCGACGATCTGGCTGCCGACCGTATAGATCGGATTGAGCGAGCTCATCGGCTCCTGGAAGATCATCGAGATGCGGTTGCCGCGCAGCTTGCGCCGGGCGCTTTCGGGGAATTTCAGGATGTCCTGACCGTCGTAACAGATGCTCGATTTCGGCGACACGGTGGCGCGGCGCGACAGCAACCCCATGACGGTGCGCGCCGTCACCGACTTGCCGGAACCAGATTCGCCGACGATCGCGATCGTCTCGCCGCGATAGAGCTGGAACGAGATGTCCTTGACCGCCTCGACGACGCCGTGCTCGACCTTGAAGGCGACCTCGATGTTGCGGGCATCGATGACGGGCTCTCCCTGGCGCCCATCATGGTCAAGGCGGAAGGCTGGTGCGAAGGGCTCGGCGAGTACGACGGTCATCCCGGTCCCCTCAATACGGATCGACGGCATCGCGCAGGCCGTCGCCCAGCGCGTTGAAGGCAAAGACGGTGACGAGCACGAAACCGACCGGCGACAGGATCCAGGGATAGGTTCCGATGACCGAATAGGTCGCGGTGTCCTGCAGCATCAGGCCCCAGGAGATCAGCGGCGGCTTGACGGCAAAACCGAGGAACCCGAGGAAGGATTCGAGCAGCACCACCGTCGGGATCGCAAGCGTCACGGCGACGATCACGTGGCTCATCACATTGGGGAAGATGTGCTGCAGAATGATGCGTCGGTCAGTGGCCCCGACAGCCATGGCGGCGCGCACATACTCTATGCGCGCCAGCGCCAGCGTCTTGCCGCGCACCTCGCGCGACATCTGCGCCCAGCCGAGCGCCGACATGACGATGATGACGAAGGCGAGGAACACATCGGTCGGCGCGGTGACCGGGATCAGCGTCGTCAGCGCCAAGTAGAGCGGCAGTTGCGGGAAGGCGAGCACCAGTTCGACGAAGCGCTGCATCCAGACATCGAACCGGCCGCCGAAATAGCCGGAGACCATGCCAACGGTGGTGCCGATGACGGTGATGATGAAGACAACCGTCAGCGCGATCATCAGCGAGACGCGCGAGCCGTGGATGGCGCGCGACAGCACGTCGCGGCCGAACTTGTCGGTGCCGAGGAAATGCACCGGCTGGCCGTCCGTCGAGGCGAAGAAATGCCGGTTCGCCGGTATCAGCCCGAAGAGCTTGTAGGGTGCGCCTTCGACAAAGAAGCCGAGCAGCCTCGGATGGTCGTAGTCGGGGCCGACGATGGGCTGGAAAGTGACCGGATCGAGGTCGGCCGAATCGGCCAGCGCGTAGACCCTCGGCCGCGCGACGAAATTGCCGTCCTTGTCATGGAAGGACGGCAGCTGCGGCGGGGCGAAGCCGACATCGGTCGCCTTCGGATCCATCGGCGCCAGGAATTCGGCGAACACGGCCATGACCAGGAGCAGCACCACCAGCCAAAGCCCGGCCATACCGGTCCAGGAGCGCTTCAGCCGGCGCCAGACCAGCGCCATGTAGCTCTCATTGCCGCGTGTGGGCGCCACCGTGGCTCGCTCGGCCGGCAGTGGCGGTGGTGAAGGGTCTCGTGCCAGCATCTAGCCCTCCCCGAACTGGCGCACGCGCGGATCGAGCAGGACGAGCAGCATGTCGGCGATGATGTTGCCGACGATCAGCGTCGCCGACAGCACCATCATGAAGGTGGCGGTGACATAGACGTCGCCGACCGCCATCGAGCCGACGATCGCCGGACCGACGGTCGGCAGCGCGAAGATGATGGCCGTCTCGATCTCGCCGGTCAGCATATAGGGCAGCACCACGCCCTGATACATGACCAGCGGATGCAGTGCGTTGGGCACCGCGTGGCGCATGACGACGGCTCCGCCGGTCAGTCCCTTGGCTCTCGCCGTCTCGACATATTGCGCGTTGAGCGTGTCGAGCAGATTGCCGCGCATGACGCGCATATTGTAGGCGAGGCCGCCGAAGGTGGCGATGGCCACCACCGGCCAGACATGCTTGACCAGGTCGACGAATTTGGCCCACGACCATGGCGCACCGCCATATTGCGGCGAGAAGAACGAGCCGATCTCCGACACGTTGAACTGGAAGACCAGGAGATAGACGATGATCAGCGCCATCAGGAAGCGCGGCACCGTCATGCCGAGGAACGAAATCGCCGACAGGGTCGAGTCGATCCAGGTGTATTGCCGGGTCGCCGCCCAGATGCCGAAGGTGATGCCCAGCACCGAGGCGAGCAGATGGCAGACCAAAGCCAGAAGCAGCGTGCGCGGCAGGCGCTCGCCGACGACGTCGGCCACCGGCTTGTTGTAATAGAGGCTGTAGCCGAAATCGCCGCGGGTGACGATGCCGCCGACCCAGTTGAGGTACTGGACGGGCAGCGGCTTATCGAGGCCGTGTTCGACGCGATAGGCCTGGGCTTGCGCGTCGGCCTCGGCGAAAGAGGCTCCGCCCTGGTTGATGAGCTGCGAGCGGATGTAATCGGCATAGTCGCCCGGCGGCGCCTGGATGATGGCAAAGGTGACCAGGCTCAGAATAGCGAGAACCGGTATTGCCGACGCTATGCGCGTGAGCAGGAATCGCAGCATGGACGGTCCGCTTCCTCATCTCGCCGGGTCGCTCCCTTGGAGGGGCGTTCGGAGGGTTGGTTTGTCCCGGCCGCGCCAGCGGCGCGGCCGGGTCTCTCTCAGTCAGGGGAGGTAAACTTACATCGGGGCCCTTAAACTTACATCGGCCCCTTGTCTCCGGGCTTGCCGGGAAGCTCTTCGGGGAACAGTTCGTATTTGGCCTGCTTGTCGGCCGCGACGAAGACCCGTTCGCGTATGATCGAATCCTCGGCCCAGTTGAACATGAAGATCGGGGTGCCCTGCGGAATGTTCGAGAAGCGCTTGTTGATGATCAGCGCGCCGGGATATTCCGTCAGGCCGATATTGTAGACGTGTTCGGTCGAGATCTTCTGGAAGTCCCGCATCAGACTGGCGCGCTGGTCGTTATCCGCCGATGAGACGAACTTGTTGACGATGTCGACGAGGTCCTTCTCGAAAGGCATCAGATCGACCTCGCCGCTTTCCGGCGCGCGGTGATCCCAGCTGGTCTTGGGGCCGACTGGAGCGAGCTGCACGGTGTTCTGCACCACGGAGGTCAGCTCCTGCTCATTGCGCCGGATCAGCCAGTCGAAGCGGCCTGAGTATTGCGTGGCATCGCGCTGGGTGCCGTTAAGCCCGTTGAGCACGATCCGCAGGCCAAGCTTCTCCATCTGCGCGACCACGCCTTCGGCGAGGCTCTTGTCGGTCGTGTAGTCGTTGTTGACCAGCATCACGATCTCGACATTCTTGCCGCCGGCGGTACCGGCCGGGAAGTTGACGAAACCATCGCCGTCGGTGTCCTTCAGGCCGGCCTTGGCGAGTTCGGCCTTGGCGCCCTTGAGGTCGAAAGGATAGTAGACGGTGGATTTGCGGTCATAGAAGCTGGTGCCCGAGGAGAGGCCGCCCGGATAGATCGCGGTGAACGGCCCCTTGACGAGGGAATCGCCCAGCGCCTTGCGGTCAAGCGCCATGGTGACGGCCTTGCGGAAATCCTCGTTGCGGTTCAGTTCGCGGATCGCCTGGCCGCGCTCGTCCGGGTTGCCCCAGCCATTGGCGGAAAAGTTCAGGCGCAGATTGTAGCCGATCAGCCGCGGGCCGAAGGCCAGACGTGCCGGCGCATTCGGCTCCGCCGCGCGCTTCAGAGAGGCAACGAAATTTTCCGGCTGCTCAAGATTGGAGAAGTCGCCTGCACCGGCGACAGCCTGAACGTCGCGGTCGGCCCAGGTCGACAGCTTGTAATGCAGCTCGTTGAGATAGGGCAGTTGGTTGCCCTTCTCGTCCACCTTCCAATAGTACGGATTGCGGCGCATGACGATGATGTCGTCGGCCCGATATTCGACCGGCACCCAGGCGCCCATGACCGGCATGTTCATATATTCCGGCGGGAAGGCGTTCTTGAACTGGTCGTAGGTGTTCTTCGAATATTTCGGGTGCTGCGGCTTCAAGATGTGCGAGGGACCGGGGCAGAAGGTGCCATAGGCCATTGCGTAGAGGTGCTGTTTCGGGAAGGCATCCTTGAAGGTCCACTCGACGGTGTAGTCGTCGATCTTCTTGAGCGTCGTGCCGACGCCGAAGGTTTCCTGGGTGGCGCCATTGAGCGGCGAGACGTTGGGATCCATGACCTCGTCGTCCCAGTAGAACATGACATCGTCGGCGTTGAATGGCACGCCGTCGGACCATTTGGCACCTTCGACGAGATGCATGGTCAGCTTGTGGCCATCGGTTGACCAATCCCAGCTTTTGGCGAGGTTGGGCAGCGGCTCGGTGTCCTTCGCCTCGACCTGGAACAGCGGCGCGGTGCGCGTCAGGCATTCGGAAAGGCCGATGTCGATGCCGCCCCAGCCTTGGGTCTGGCCGGCGCCGTAGTTCCAGCCTTCCGGCCGGCCGCCGATGACATGGCGCATCGTATCGCCGTACACGCCGATGCCGTCCGGCATGTTGCCGGTCTTGAAGACCAGCGGCTCCTTCGGCAGCCGATCTTTCACCGGCGGCAGCTTGCCTGCCTTGACGTATTTTTCCGTGACCCAGTCGGGCTCGTGATACTCGGGCAGCGCCTTGAACTCCAGGATGGAGTCACGCGCCACGTACTTGATCTTGCCCTCGGCCGGAAACGTCGCCGGCACCGGCGCGACGGTCGGTTCGGAAGCGAAAGCGTTGAGCGCCGGAACGGAGACGCTCAGCGCCAGTCCAGCGGCAATGCCAATGCTGCGTAGGTTCCTCATTGTCTCCTCCCTCGTGTTCAGACGTCTGCTGCTGCTCGTCTTGCCTTGTTTATGCCTCGACGCAGTTCCAGGAAAACCGCTTCACACTTTTGCTGGAACTGCTCCCGGACGACTGACTGCGATGGACCTGCCTCCCGTGGGTCCGCCGCCGCGCTCGGTTCTCAGACGGCCTGTTTCAGCGCGGCTTTTTCGGCGCGCAATTCCTCGATCGAGCGCACGTTCCGCCGCGCGGCACCCGCCCAGTCGCGGGTCTTGACCGCTGATTTCGACAACCGCTCCTTGGCCGCCGGAACCGCATGGGCATATTGCGGCAACCACTGCGCCTGGGCGACAACCATTTCGTCGACCATTTGCCAGACCTCCTCCGGCGTCGAGACGGCGCCGACCAGCGGGTCGTGCAGCACGGCAAGCTTCAGAAGATCGATGTCGCCAGAGATCGCGGCATGGACCGACATGCGCTGGACATTGATCGAGGCCATGCAGGTGGCGGCACAGGCTTCCGGCAGCGTGATGCCGGCGGCCATGTTGATGCCGAAGCGGTCGACGAAACCGGGTGACTCGATGATGGCGTCGCGCGGCAGATTGGTGATTACGCCATCGTTCTTGACGTTGAAGTGGCCACGATAGACGCGGTTGGTTTCCAGCGCCTCCAATATGTGGCTGGCATGCTCGTTGGAGCGCTTTGACGCATCGATCGGCTTCGACGCCGCTTCGAGGAATTGCGGGTATTCGGTCTCGAACCAGTTGCGGGTCTCGGTGGAATAACGGAGGTAACCGCCCGTCTCGCCATGGATCCAGTCCGACATGTCGATCCAGCGCGTAATCTCGTCGGGACGCTTGCGGTACCAGGGCAGGTATTCGGAAAGATGCCCGTTGCTTTCGGTGGAATAGACGCCGAAACGCTTGAGCACGTCAATGCGCAGCTTTTCCTGCTGGGAATAGACCGGGTGCGCCTCGAAGGCGGCGACCAGTTCGTCCTTGCCGATTTCACGGCCGTTCAGCCGCAGCTCGATGAACCAGGTCTGATGGTTGATGCCGGAACAGACATAATCGAGTTCCCGCGGCGATTTCGCACCCAGCACCTCGGCGATCTGTTCGGCGCCGTGCTGGACGCCGTGGCAGAGGCCGACCGTGTCGACCTTGCCGTATTCGATCGCCGCCCAGGTGTTCATCGCCATCGGGTTGGCGTAATTGAGGAATTTCGCGTTCGTCTCCGCCACCTCGCGAATGTCCCGGCAGAAATCGAGGATCACCGGAATGTTGCGCTGGCCGTAGAGGATGCCGCCGGCGCAGATGGTGTCGCCGACGCACTGGTCGATGCCGTATTTCAAGGGAATGCGGATATCGTCCGCATAGGCTTCGAGGCCGCCGACCCGCACGCAGCTGATGATATAGCGCGCGCCCTCGATCGCCTTGCGGCGGTCGGTCGTCGCCGTCACCCTGGTCGGCAATCCGTTCGCCTCGACGATCCTGTCGAGGATCGCCTTGATCATCCCAAGATTGTGCTCGCTGACGTCGGTCAGCGCGAATTCGATGTCCTTGAATTCGGGCACGCAGAGAATGTCGGTGAACAGCTTCTTGGTGAAACCGACGCTGCCGGCGCCGATAATAGCGATTTTGAAACTCATCACCTTCACCTCGATCCAATCGAATGCTAGGCAAGGAGCAGCAAGGGAGGAAAACGGCCACACGCCTTGGCGTGCAAGCCATTCAAGCCGGAATCCGGCTTTCTCTCCTCCCGCCCGCTCCTCGATCGCGGGTTATTCGCGTTCTTCGAGGCGGGATTATGCGCATATTCGCGGGCGCGGCCAGAGAAGGATTATGCTTTCAGGGGTAATTTTGTGCTGCGGGATTTGATCGCCAACGGACAGTCGATGCGCACGGTCTCGCTGCCGCGCGGCCGCCAGCGCCTGCATGCCATGCCGACGAGCACGGGCTATGAAGTGCGCGAGGACGTGACCTATGATTGGGACGGGCGAAAGCGCGGCCAGACACCGTTCACCGTACTCCAGCATACGATCAGCGGCACCGGCCGGCTGCGCTACGAGAACCGTGATTACCGTCTGCAGACGAACGACACGCTGCTGGTGCTGGTGCCGCACAACCACCGCTACTGGCTGGCGAAGGGCGACCGCTGGGAATATTTCTGGATCTCGATGAACGGCGAGGAGGCGTTGCGCATTCACAAATCGATCCTCGACGTGTCGGGACCGGTCTTTCGGCTGCAGCCGGCGACGATCGATCATCTCGCCGATTGCAGCCTTCGCCTCATCCAGGGGGCCGCTTCGCCAGGCGCTGCTTCGGCCATCGCCTACGAGGCTGCAATGGCGCTCTATGACGATGTGTTCGGCTCGCACGCCTTTGCCGAAAAACAGAGCGCCATGCAGCCGGTCATCGATCACATCAACGCCAATCTCGACAAAGCCCTGCCGGTGGCGGACCTCGCCCAGATCAGCGGGCTCAGCCGGGCTCATTTCTCGCGCTGCTTCGCCGAGAGCGAAGGCCTGCCGCCCGCCGAGTTCGTGCTGCAGCAGCGGCTGCAACGGGCGGCGAAACTGCTGACCAAGGCGGACTTCCTGCCGGTGAAGGAAGTGGCCATCCTGTGCGGTTTCGAGGACGCGAATTATTTTTCGAAGGTCTTCCGCCGGCTTTACGGCACGACGCCCAGCCAGTTCCGCACCACCGGCATGTATGCCAGCCTGCAAATGCCGGCCAGGCGCGGCGTCAGGCTGTCGGACGACGAAGCCTGACGCCGCTTGGGACCTTGTTTAGTCAGGCCGCGTGCAGGCTGCCGCCGTCCAGCCACTCGAGTTCGGCAGGCGAAAGCGCGATGTCCAGCGCACGCAAGCTGTCGTCCAGTTCGCCCAGCGTGCGCGGCCCTATCAACGGAACCGACGGGAAAGGCTGATTGAGCACATAGGCCAACGCAATGTGGATCGGGCTCTTGCGCAGCCGTGCGGCGAGTTCGATCGCGCGGTCGCGGCGGCCGAAATTGCGCTCGGAGTACCAGACCCGAACCAGTTCCTCGCTGTCGCGCCTGTCGCGCCCGGCGCGGTCGGTGAAGAAGCCCCGCCCCTGGCTCGACCAGGCGAAGTTCGGCATCTGCCTGGACGTCAGCCAGGCTTTCCAATCATCGGTGGAGGAGGTGACGCAGCCGGCCCAGATCGGCTCCAGCATTTCGGCCAGCGAGAAGTTGTTGGAGAGCACGCCGGGCTTCTGCTTGCCGGTGCGCTCGGCATAGGCAATCGCCTCGTCCATGCGCTGCATCGTCCAGTTCGAGCCGCCGAACGGACCCCGAATGCGCCCGGCCTTGACCTCGCGGTCCATGGCGTCGACGAATTCGCCGACCGGCACGTCCGGATTGTCGCGATGCATGAAATAGACATCGACATGGTCGGTCTGCAGGCGGTCTAGCGACTGGGCAAGCTGCTTGGCGATCACGTCGGGATAGCAGAGCGGCGAATGCGCGCCCTTGGCGATGACGACCGACTGCTCGCGCACGCCACGGTTCCTCAGCCATTGGCCGAGCAGCGTCTCGGTGTAGCCGCCGCCATAGACATAGCCGGTGTCGAAGAGATTGCCGCCAGCCTCGAAGAAGGCGTCGAGCAGGATCGACCCGGAGGAAAAGGTGCGGAAATCCTCGAAGCCGAGCGCCACCACGGAGGCCGGCTTCGCCAGGCCCGGAATGGTGCGCTTGCCGATCGCGGTGCCGCCCGGGCGCAAGGGTCGCCCGGAGATGGTGTTGGTGCGCAGCGAGGCCTTCTCGATCTCATATTCCAGCCCCACCGCCGCGCGCCATCTGTCGAGCACGCGCAAGGTGCCGAGGCTGTCGGCCCAGCCCATGCCCGGCCAGGCGAATTCCTGGCGCCCGGCACGGATCGCCTCGCCGGCGGCATCGACCTCGAAGGAATAGACATGGCGCTTCTCGTTGACGCTGATGGTCTCGCGCGCGCCGTCGGCACCGATCACGTCGATCCGGCCGAGGCCGACATCGCGGTCGCCGCCGGCGAACCAGAAGTCCGGCACCTCGATACGCCCCTTGGTGCCGAGGATGCGCAGGACATTGTCCTGGTTGAGCGAGATGCTGCAGGAAACCTCGGCGACGACACCGCCGGGAAAATGCAGGACAGCGGAGGCCCACTCGTCGACGCCGGACTGGCCAAGATGGGCCGCGCCGGCCACCTTGTCGGGCTCAGCGAAGGGCGCTCCGATGGCGGCGCCGGCAATCAGCCGCACCATCGAAACGGGATAACCGCCGACGTCGAGGATGCCGCCGCCGGCGAGGTCGTTGGCATAGAGCCGGTGCCGCGGCATGAAACCAGGCATGGCGAAGCCGAAGCTCGACTTGATCATTCTGATTTCGCCAATGACGCCCGACTTGATCAGGTCGACCAGTTGCAGCGTCTGCGGATGCAGCCGGTACATGAAAGCCTCGCCGAGGAAGATGCCGGCCTTGCGCGCCGCATGCATCATGGCGTCGGCCTCGAAGGCGGTCAGCGCCAGCGGCTTTTCGCACAGCACATGCTTTCCGGCTTCCGCCGCCCTGATCGCCCATTGCGCATGACCGGGATGCGGGACCGCGATATAGACCGCGTCGATCTCAGGGTCGGCGAGCAGAGCGTCATAGCCATCGAGGACGCGGGCGCCGGGAAAGCTCTCGGCCAGGCCCGGCTTGCCGGGATTGCGCGCGCCGATGGCGACCAGTTTGCCGGTATGCGAACCGGCGACGCCGCCGGCAAAGGCCTTGGCGATGCCTCCCGGCCCAAGAATGCCCCAGCGAATGGGCGTGGTTGAAGTCATGTCATTCTCCTTGCGGGCTGGGAAAGGGGCGGCCGGTCAGCGCAGCCGCAGCCCTTTTTCGTCGAACAGGTAGGATTTGCGGATGGAAACGGTGACATCTGATGTCTCGGGGACTTTTGCCGCGTCGCGCTGGATCACCACGTCCTCGCCATGGGCCGTCCTGGCATAGAGAAAGCTCGTGCCGCCGAGGTGCTCGACCACGTCGATGGCGACGGTGAGGTCGGCGTCGCCCTCCCCCGCACTGCCGAAATGTTCCGGCCGCACGCCGACGATGACCTTGCTGCCCGGTTCGGGCGCGGCGCCTGTCAGCGGTTGGACGACACGGGTCTTCTCCTCGCCCGCCAGTTCGACCACAACGCCTTTTGCATCACGCCCGACAATGTGGGCCTTGATGAAGTTCATCTTCGGCGAACCGACAAAGCCGGCCACGAAGATATTGTCGGGATTGTCATAGAGATCGAGCGGCCGGCCGATCTGTTCGACATGGCCGCCGCGCAGCACGACGATCCGGTCGGCGAGCGTCATCGCCTCGGTCTGGTCGTGGGTGACATAGACCATTGTGGCGCCGAGTTCCTTGTGCAGCCTTGAGATCTCGACCCGCATCTGGACGCGCAGTTCGGCATCGAGATTGGAGAGCGGCTCGTCGAAAAGGAACACTTGCGGCTCGCGCACGATGGCGCGGCCGATGGCGACACGCTGGCGCTGGCCACCGGAAAGTTTCTTGGGGCGCCGCTCCATCAATTCGCTGATGCGCAGGATCTCGGCCGCGCGCTTCACCCGCCGCTCGGTGTCGGCCTTGGGGTTGCCGGTCATGCGCAGCCCGAAGGAGAGGTTCTGTTCGACGCTCATATGCGGATAGAGCGCGTAGGACTGGAACACCATGGCGATGCCACGGTCGGCCGGCTCGACATCGTTGACCACCTTGCCGCCGATGGCGATCTCGCCGCCGCTGATGTCCTCCAGCCCGGCGATCATCCGGAGCAGCGTGGACTTGCCGCAGCCCGACGGGCCGACGAAGACGACGAACTCGCCATCGGCGATGTCGATGTTGGCGCCATGGACGACCTCGAAGGCGCCGAAGCGCTTGGCGACATTTGTGAGTGTGACGGTGGCCATTCTGCTCCCTACTTGACCGCGCCGGCGGCGATGCCGGCGATGAAATGACGCTGCAGGAGCACGAAGACGATGAGCATCGGCACGGTCAGCATCACCGCGCCCGCCATGATGCCGCCCCACGATACTTTGGTCAGGCCGATCAGCGTGCCGAGCGCCACGGGTGCTGTCATCGAACCCGGCTGGCTGTTGATGAGCAGCGGCCACAGATAATTGTTCCAGGAGGCGAGGAACAGGATGATGCAGAGCGCGGCCAGCATCGGTCGCGCCAACGGCAAGGCGATGAAGACGAAGATGCGCCACTCCTTGACGCCCTCGACGCGGGCGGCATCGAACAGATCGTCCGGCATCATGGAAAAGCTCTGGCGCATGAACAGCACGCCAAGCGAATTGAACAGCGGCGGCACGATCAGCGCCACCCATGTGTTGGCGAGCTTGAAGTCGCGCGCCACCATGATGAATTGCGGGATCAGCACCACCGCATAGGGCAGCGTGATGGTGCCCAGGATGATGGCGACGACCACGCTTTTGCCGAAGAACTGGTAGCGGGCCAGCGCCCAGCCGGCCATCGATGTCAAAAGCACCGACAGGACGGTGTAGGTCACCGCCACGCAAACGGAGATGATGATGGCGCCGACGAAGTCGGTGTCGCGCTGCAGATTGTTGAAATTGTCGATGAAATTGCCGTGCGGCAACAGTTCGATGCCGGGGCTGAAGATGCCGTTGTCGGGCATGGTCGAGAACACCACCATCATCCACAGCGGAAACAGCCAGATCAGCGCCAGCGGCGTGAGGAAGAGGTGCAGCGCGATGCTTCGTTTCAGTCTTGCCGATGAGAGTGAGCTCATTTCGGTTCCCTCGTCAGCCACAGCTGCACCAGCGTGATGGCGATCGCGAGACCCGCCATGGTGTAGGCGACGGCCGAGGCATAGCCGAAGTTGAGCGAGCGGAAACCCTGGCGGTAAAGCAGCAGGCCGAGCGTCTCGGTGCCACCGCCCGGCCCGCCACGCTCGGTGATCAGGAACGGCTCGGTGAACAATTGCATGGTGCCGATGATCGACAGCACGGCGCAGAAGACGATGACCGGCTTCAACAGCGGCAGGGTGATGTGGAAGAATTGCTTGAGCTTGCTCACCCGGTCGAGCGTCGCCGCCTCGTAGACATCGTCGGGAATGGATTGCATGCCGGCCAGCAGGATAATGGCGTTGTAGCCGGCCCAGCGCCAGGTCACCGCGATCATGATCAGCGCCATGGCCGGCGTGACATTGGAGAACCAGTCGATCTTGGGCAGGCCAATGCTGTTCAGGAGCTTGTTGACGATGCCGAAATCGAGGCTGAACATCAGCCGGAACACCGCCGAATAGGCGACCTCGCCGACGACGACCGGGGCGAAGAAGGCGAAGCGGTAGAGGCCGCGCGCCTTGAGCAACGGCGAATTCAGCAGCACCGCCATTACCATGGCCAGCGCGATCATCACCGGAACCTGGATGACAAGGATGAGCAGCGTGTTCTTCAGCGCGTTGAAGAAGGCAGGGTCGCCGATCAGCCGGCCCCAGTTGAAGCCGGGTGCGAAGCGCCACGGCACGGTGCGCGTCGCCTGGAACGAGATCAGGAACGAGGAGATGATCGGCCACACCCAGAAGATGGCGAAGATCAGGAGATAGGGTGTGAGGAAGCGATAGGCCGTGGCATTGCGGTTGCGCATCTTTTCTCCTCCTCCTTTCTGCTTTTCTGGTTTGTGCAGGCGGCAATTGCCGAAGTAGGCGCCGCCCCTCATCCGCCTGCCCGTCCTCCGCAGCAGCTGCGGAGAGTGGACCGGCACCTTCTCCCCTTATAGCGACGGGGAGAAGGAAGCTGTCAGCACCTCAGGATTTGACAGGCAGCCCAGTCGCCGAGGCGATCTGGCTGGCGGCATCGTCGAGTGCCGCCTTGGCGTCGGGATAGCCGCCGGCCAGATATTTGGTCTGCACGGCGCGCACGATGATCTCGGCATCGCTCTGGAACTGCGTGCCGCGGCTCGGAACAACCTTGGGCAAAGTGCCCAGAATATCCTTCCACACCGCCTGGCCGCCCCAGTAGGGCAGGCCCTGGCTGACATAGGGGTCGTTCAGGGCCGAGACCAGCGAGGGGACGAGACCGAACTCCTTCAGCATGGTGATCTGGCCTTCATTGGTGCCGAGCGTGTATTTCAAATACTCGTAGGCGGCTTCCTTGTTCTTCGACGCCGAGGTGATGGCGAGCGAGGAGCCACCGAGATTGGCGGCGCGCGGGCCGTCCGCGGTCAGGCTCGGCATCAGGTAGACGCCCCATTTGCCGTTTTCGCCGGCCGACTCGGTGCGGATGGTGCCCTCATACCAGCCACCATAGACCTGGGTGGCAACGGTTCCGGCGGTGTTGTTGGTGATCTTGGTGCTCCAGTCGGCCGAAGAGACGATGCCGGCGTCCTTCATCTCCTTGACCTTGGTCATGGCGTCGACGCATTTGGGCTGGTTGACCGTGATCGACTGGCCATCCTCGGCAAAATAAGCGCAGCCCTGTTCGTTGGAGATCATGCGGAAGAATTCACTGTCGCCGTTGAAATCGGCGTTGGTCATCGAGACCCCCGGATTGGCGGCCTGGATCTTCTTGCCGGCGGCGATGAAATCGTCCCAGGTCTTGATCGATGCCGGATCGACGCCGGCCTTCTCATAGAAGTCGCGGCGATAGAAGGCGGCGACCGGGCCGGAATCCCACGGCATCGCATAAGCCTTGTCGCCGACTTCGAGTTCGGTGCGCTTGAAATCGGGGAATTTCTTCTGGTCCTCAGCCGTGTAGCCCAGCGTGTGCAGGTCGACGAAACAGTCGGGGAACTGGCTCCAGTAATTCTCGGCCTCGCCATTCTCGATGGTGACGATATCGGGCAGGCCGACGCCACCGGCCGCGCATCCGGCGATCGACTTGTCATAGGTCGGCTGGTTGCCGAGATCCTGGACCGTGACCTTGATGTCGGGATGCAGCTTGTTGAAGCCGGCAACCGTTGCTTTCAGGGATGAAGCGGCGATATTCCAGCTCCAGATCGTGATTTCGCCGGATTGTGCGAAAGCCGGGGCGGAGCCCAGGGCAAGCGCTAGCGCGGCGCAGGACAGTGTGATGCGCATTGAAATCCTCCCATTTCATTTGCTCTCTCTGCGAGCGTGGCTAGACTAGGCACCGGCAAAGGCCTGTCCCTGACAGAGGGAATATGAAATTGGCGGAAAGTAAGATGTCTGACAGGCCGTTTTACCAGCCCGGCGCCAGCAGCGTGGAAGGCCTGCCGCTGCTGTTACAGATGTTCCACACCAATCCGCTGGTGATGCTCAAGCCGCACTGGCACGCCCAGGTCGAGGTGAATTTCATCGTCCGCGGCACCGTCCACTACCGCATGAACGAGCACCAAATAGCGCTTTCGGCCGGCGAGATGTGCCTGTTCTGGGGCGGCCTGCCGCACCAGATGGACGATTTGAGCGACGACGCCGTCTATGCCGGCGCGCATCTGCCACTGGTGCACTTCTTTCGCCTGCATTTGCCGGCGGACGTACGCCACCGGCTGATGACGGGTGCGACGCTGGTAACCAGCGCCACCGATCAATCCGACAACGACAATTTTGCCCGCTGGAACCGCTATGCCCGCTCTGGCGATCCGGCCAAGGCCGAGCACGCCGTCAACGAACTCCTGCTCAGGCTGGAGCGGGTGCGGTTCGAGCCCTACCGGCTGGTGCCGGGAAACGCCGCCGGGCAGGAAGGGGGCACTCCCTTCGACCAGCAGTCGTCGCGCAATGTCGGGCGTATGTGCGATTTCATCGCCGAGAATTTCCTCTACGACATCGATTGCATGAACATAGCGGCGGCCGCCGACATCCACCCGAAATACGCCATGAGCCTGTTCAAGAAATCGACCGGCATGACGCTCAACGAATATGTCAACCTGTTGCGGCTGAGCTACGCGCAGGCGCTGTTGATGCATCAGGACGCCAATGTGCTGCGCGTCGCCATGGATTCAGGCTTCGGCTCGCTTAGCGCCTTCAACAAATCCTTCCGCAAGCTGGCCGGCATGACGCCGTCCGACTTCCGCAAGGGACTGGCAAGCGCCAGATAGGCGTGCGCACGGCATGGAAACAGGCCCATCGGACGGCATTTCTTTTCCTCAAGGAAATCCACATCTGGGCGCTGGACAGGCCGAATTCCCGTGCTATAACCCACGCGCTTTCAAGGGGCGCCACGGCGTCGCCATGAAATCCGGAACACGAGTTTTCGTTAGCCGGAGCAGGCCCAGATAGCTCAGTTGGTAGAGCAGCGGACTGAAAATCCGCGTGTCGGTGGTTCGAATCCGCCTCTGGGCACCATTTCACTTTCCCATCGCTTCTCACGACGTCTCACCAATCAATACAAATCAATCACTTAGCCTAGTTTGGCGGTTTATGGTGACCCACCGCGTACCGTTGCAACGCATCGGTTTGTGGGTAACGATTTAGGCGTTACCCATTACCCGGGAGGTCCGTTACCCATGTCTCTCTCCGACTTCGCCTGCAAGAACGCTAAGCCCAAAGACAAGCCGTATCGTGTTGCCGATGGCGACGGGCTTTATCTCCTCGTCCGGAACAACGGCTCCAAACTCTGGCAACTGC
Organism: Mesorhizobium sp. B3-2-1; assembly: GCF_006439515.1. Lineage (NCBI taxonomy): Bacteria > Pseudomonadati > Pseudomonadota > Alphaproteobacteria > Hyphomicrobiales > Phyllobacteriaceae > Mesorhizobium > Mesorhizobium sp. B3-2-1. Next base: position 60,293 of record NZ_VFTI01000032.1, read on the forward strand.
GGTACCGCTACCTGGAGAAGGAAAATATCCTCTCCTTTGGAAAGTACCCGCTGGTGTCACTTCTCGACGCGAGAGGAAAGCGCGACGACGCTAAGAGGCTGTTGATCGCCGGCATCAACCCCTCCACCAAACGCAAAGAGGAGAAGACTGCCGCCATCACGGAAGCACGCACCACCTTCGCCTTGGTCGCCGAGGAGTACGTCACGCGGATGGAGGAACGGGATGCTGCGGCGGCTACCGTCACCAAAACCAAATGGCTCCTGGAAGATCTGGCCGGCCCACTCGCCAAACGCCCCATCAACGAGATCACTCCAGCCGAGATTTTCCAACTCCTCCAGAAGATCGAAAAGAGTGGTCGAAGAGAGACAGCGCGGCGTTTACGCGGCGTGATAGGCAGCGTCTTCCGCTTGGCCATTGTCACCTTACGGGCAGAAGCCGACCCAACCCTACACCTCCGGGGCGCTCTCCAGCCGCCGAAAGTCAACGGTCGTGCCGCTATCACCGATGAAAAGAAGTTCGGAAAGCTTCTGATGACGGTCGGCGAATACGACGGCTGGCCAACCATCAAAGCCGCCCTCCAGTTTCTTGCCCTCACCTGTGTCCGCCCCGGCGAAGTACGGGGCGCTACGCGCGACGAGTTCGACCGAAAGAAGGCCGTCTGGCATATTCCGGCCGAGCGCATGAAGATGCGTGCTCCGCACGACGTACCACTGTCCAAACAGGCGCTTTCGGTCTTGGAAGAGGTCTGGCAGCTCTCGGAGGACGGCGGCCTGGTCTTTCCTTCGATCCGCTCCACAAAACGGCCGCTTTCCGAGAACGCCATGAACGCCGCGCTACGACGTATGGGCTACGGAAAGGACGAAGTGACCGCCCATGGTTTCCGGGTGACCGCCAGCACCATCCTCAATGCCCGCGACTACGATCCAGACGTGATTGAAACTGTCCTGGCGCACCAGGACAAGAACGCCATCCGGCGGACCTACAACCGAGCGACCTATTGGGAGCAGCGGGTCACGCTAATGCAGGAATGGGGAGATCTGCTAGACGCGTTAAAGGCGAGCCATTAGTCTTAAACGCGTTCCACGATCAGATCGCTGTTTTCCGTGTTGGCGTTGACCGCGCCGATATAGGTACTTGAGCCGTTCACCCGTGCGCCTCCAAGGCCGCGACGAGCTTGGTTGCTTCTTTCCGATGTCGTGCCACATCCGCGCGGGTAGCGGCCCGGTTTAACCGGTAGGCCGGCAGATCCCCAGCAATCGCCTTCAGGTCGCTAAGAACGGATGCGACATGCGGCCATGGAAAATCCGTCGGGTCGCCAATGTCCCGGTCGGCGCCAACAATCATTTCCAGTTTTGCCACGATACCCACGAGAGACTGAGCCGCGATGTCGGGAATCGCATCCTGAAATCGGAGCGCCTCGGTCATCGCAAACACCTCGGCCTCGCGAACCACCGCATATTCCGATCCCTCCTCCGACGCGGCCACCGAAGTTCGACGCGTTTTCGGTTCTCCATCGGTCAATACCGGAATTCCGGGATTTACCATCATTCGCGTCTCCAACCGCTGCTGCACCCGACACAGGACCAGCGACACGTGGCGAGCGCGGTGCCAGTCGGTCCACAAGCTCAAAGCAGGATCATTTGCATTCTGAATGGCAGCGGCCCGAGCGATGGGCTCAGAGAACGTGGGTGTGGTCTGTGGCAGCATCGAACACCTCCTAACCAATTCCGGCACGGTCATTCGACCGATCCGAAAATACATACTATAGTTGATAAACTTAAAGTATGTAAACGGCGAATGTGGCGCATGGATATGCGTCAACTGGTCGGAAGGAACTTTGCCCGACTTCGGAGGGAGAAAGGCCTGACGCAGGAGCAGGTGGAAGCCCGGTCGGGCTACAGCCAGCAATACCTAAGCAGTCTGGAACGTGGTCGACGCAATCCTACCGTTATTACCCTTCTCGAACTGTCCCAGGCGCTGGGTGTCAGCCATGTCGAATTAGTAAAGCCGGATGAAGACAGCTAGCGCTGTTTAGCGTGCCGGCCATAAATCGCCTGCGCGCTTGGCCGCTCGCGAGCGCGCGCCCAAGCACGCCTGACCTGCCACTGAACTGTCATCCAGCTGCGATTAGAGCCTCGACCGTTTTTGTTACGCCTTGTGGCGCGGGTTGAGCAACCGGCGGAGGCGCGGAGTCTTCGATTAGCGCAGCGTCGGAGCCGGTTGCGGTGATGACCTCGGCATAGGCTGCCGGGGTCTGGTATCGGAGCGAGGAATGTGGCCTGGCGGTGTTGAAGTCCTCCCTCCATTCGGCGATGGCACTGCGGGCGTGATCCAGGCCGAAGAAAAGGCTCTCGTTCAGGAGCTCATCGCGCATCCGTCCATTGAATGACTCGAAATAGCCGTTCTACATCGGCTTGCCCGGCGCGATGTAGTGCCATTCCACCCGATGATCCTTCGCCCAGGCGAGAATAGCGTTCGAGGTGAACTCGGTGCCGTGGTCGGATACGATCATGCCGGGCTTGCCGCGGTTGGCGATCAGTTCCGTCAGTTCACGCGCCACCCGGCGGCCGGAGATCGACGTGTCCGGGATCGCCACCAGGCATTCGCGCGTCACGTCGTCGACGATGTTGAGCACCCGGAACCGCCGGCCGAAGGCGAACTGGTCATGGACGAAATCCAACAACCAGCGCGCGTTCGGCTTTGCCTCGACCAGGATCGGCGCCCGCGGGCCGACCGCTCGCCGCCTTGCCCGGCGCTTGCACACCGTCAGGCCCTCCTCGCGGTAGAGCCGATAGATGCGGTTGACCCCAGATGCCTCGCCCTCGCGCCTGAGCAGGATGAACAGCCGCCGGTAGCCGAAGCGTCGGCGCTCGTTGGCGAGGTCACGCAGCCGACCACGCAGCTCCGTCTCGGGCGGACGCCGGGACTGGTAGCGGATCATCTTGCGATCAGCGCCCACAAAGGAACAGGCCCGACGCTCCGACAAGCCCATGACGGCCTGCAGATGCGCAACGGCTTCGCGCTTGGCGGCGGGCCCTACCATTTTTTGACAGCAGCTCACGCAGCGCTGAGGCTTCGAGCATCTGGTCTGCGAGCAGCTTCTTCAGCTTGGCATTCTCGTCTTCCAAGGCCTTCAGGCGCTTGGCGTCGGACACGTCCATCCCGCCGGGCGTCGCCTATGTATATGCGCCGGACCGAAAGGCCGAGCGTCCGATCGCTCGCTGGCCTACGCCGCCGTGGCGCGCTGAACCCGCGTCGAGCGTTCGGAAAGGCCGCGGCCTGAGAACATTACCATCCATCGTCAAATTACACGCGCGAGTTTGCCACCGCGTCCAGCTGAGCAGCGTGTCTAGTCGTCAGAATAATCAGATTCACAAACCATTGCTCGGAACGCTAGTTCTCGAATGAAACTTGCGCTGGTGTACGCGGCGAACCTCTGGGCTTTCCCGTCTTTGTCCTCTTCGCCAAAATCACAAACCGACTTAGCCGCGACAGCAATCGGCCGAGGTGCACTTGCTAACTCGGCCGCTGAAAGCACAGCGTAGATTTCCATCTCAACACCAATGAGATTCTTATGCTGAAGCTTAATCGCATCCATTGCTGCCTTCCGCTGCAGGACCGACGCACCGCTGGCAACGGCCTCAATTAGAACCTTTGGCTTGTTCTCTGGTCGTCCTTCGTGCCAGCCCAAATACAACTCTTCCAACCAGGTCGCGTCAGAGGAAATGTCCTTTGCAACTTTACGAAGATCAGGGTTGAGTCGCCATGGATAGGGAGCAGCAGCGAACATCGCTGCACCGTTCTTACCAGTCGTAACTTTTCCACTCCCCCAATCCCAACACGGATCAGCGACTAGAATATCCCCCAAGCCGGTCTTCTCTCTAACACCAGCGCAGATGCCGCACATCGCCAAATATTTTGGTCGAAAATTTTCGATTAGCCTAGTCGCGACGATTGCAGAGTTTACCAAGCCCATCTTTGTCGCAGCAACTAGGACTACATCTATCTCACGCTTACCGGATCTAAATTTTCCTTTGAAGTACCGCGTCGGGTCGTGAGGCACAGACACCTGCTGGGATTCCTCAAGCAAAGCCAGAACGCTCTCCAGCTCTACGTCTTCCAGGCCCACTACGATGCCCAAAGTCGAATGAAACGAGTTGCCATCTGTGACCGGCGGCAATCGCTTACCTTTTATTATAAACTCAGTAGCCAACTTTAGCGCAACGCTCCAATCGGCCTCGTCCGGAGCAAACCTCAGAACTTTCCAGAGCGGGTTGATGAAGCCTTTCTTGGCCTCTTTTATCCCGTCCTCGTATGCGGAGAGCCCGATGACGTAAGTTGGTATGTTATAAACCGGTTTGGAGTAGACTGCCTTTAGAATTTCCAAGCCGCCGCCTGTCCTTATGTGTCGGTCCGTCCGGCTTGGGATGTTAATATCTAGAACCATCAAGTCGAAATAGGTTCTCTTTAAAGCCTGCTTGGCCTCTACCTCGGAGGAGCATCGGGTGATCGATTCTGGGCCGACACCGCTAACTTCCATGAGAGCAGTAGAGACTAACCTTGCTTTCTCAGGTTCGTCCTCAACCAACAGTATTTTTATCATTGGCCGCCTCCGATAAGATGATCAAGTTCAGCCTCCCACGCGTTGGACGTAGCGTGATAGTGCGCCATGCCCCGAAAAAGTTGGGGGAACTCAAGTTCGCATTGGGCTTTCAGTTGGTCGTAGCTGACACTCTCGTCAGCTTCGCCAAAGCTCTCGAACTGCGTTACGATGACGACTGGGCAGGTGCGACCCTTCCGCGCCATCTTGCGCATTAAATCGCGCCCTCCCATAGATCTCGGCCGGCCCTCACGTCGACGCGGACCCGGATCGAATGTGGGTATGGTCATATCTAGTATGATTAGGTCAGGCAGTTTTGATTCCACTGCTTTGAGGCCAGACTGATAGGACCTAAAGCGCTCGATGGATGAGCCATTGATCCTTTCAGCCAGATAGGAGCTAATTCGCGCCGCCTTCAACTCGTCATCTTCGATCAAGTAAACAATCATGCAAAGATACCAGCCGAATCCATGCTAATAGAAGTAGTGAACGTACGGCTATCGTGAACATGCATACTCGCGCCGTGAGTTGTCCTAATAGTATATTCCGCTGTTCTCCAAATCTTTGAAAGGCCAGAGCCACCCTCGGTTCTAACGCGCTCAATGGCTGATTTCGCTGAATATCTGGCAACCGCCTCTGCGGCCAATGTCCTGCGCTCATTCAAATCGATATGGTCTGCCAGGCCATTGGATACGGATATCTTTAGGCCGTCATCATCTTGCTTTACATCTATAACCAAGTCTCGCGACTCGCTACTACCACAATGGATTATCGCATTCTGCAAAAGGATGAAAATTACTTCAATGAATCCAAATACCTTTCGGCCACCAACCTCTCGAAACTCCGCAATTTCTTTCCCTAGGACAATCTTCTGACCGCCGAAGCAGCTGCGAATCTCGCTCTCCGCGACATCAACAATGACGTCGAACGCGTATGGTTCGTCGTCGATTCTGCTTGGGACTCTGAACCAATCCGCTATACCACCAACCGCACTGTGGAAATCAGTGCGAGCCTTCGCCACGGCATCCGCAAGTTCTGCGATATTCTCTCGGGCAACAATTGCCTCCAGGTCGTGGCTCAACATATCAAGGTATCTCAAGGCCTCGTGTGCGAAGTCCCCCGTTAGGTGCTGCCGAATGCCCTCCATGGCCAGGGAAGCTTGGCGCCACGCTGCCTCGAACAGTAGTCCCACGAACTCGTCGAACTGTGTGTCTGCGTCAATTGACTTAGCCACTTCACCCAGCACCTCGTCCACTTCCGAGAAACGGAACAGTCCTTCTGGCTTCCGATCGCTATGCACGTGGAGCAATTCGTCGTTCGTATGATTGAAAAGCTTGTCAACACGCTCAGCGAAACGCGACAGCAGTTCGTTGACACGCCGGCGGATCGTCTCATCCAACGCCGCATGACGAGTCATCCAAAACTCGTTGTTCTCGTAAACCTTCGTGATTTTGTCTCGGGGCGTTACGAGATGCTTTTCAGCCAAGCTACTCCTAATCTGACCCACAAAGGTGCCATGTCGCACATTCGCGCTCAGATTCGTGTCAAGGCCGTATTCGGGGCTAAAGAGAAATCGATCAAGCAGTGCCTCATACATGTCTCTCAGGAGGCCGAGGCGCTCAGTCGAGGGGAGCTTCAGGCGCTTGAAGTCTGAAGCTGCCTTGCTGCTCTCCAGGGTGTCGCGGGTCTCCAGCAGCTTTCCCATCCTGAACGTGATCTGTTCGGCTTGGAAATTTACATCGGGCGACTTCAGCAAAGCCTTATACCGGTTGAACCCATCAAGGAGTGGGCCGTGCAGAAGCTGAGCGATACCCGCTTCGTCGACATACATCTTACTATCGGATATCTTTCGTCTAAGTGATATCATCTTTGAGGACCGGGTAATGTTTCTTATCTCGCTGGAATATGAGGCCTTGTTGTTATCGTCATTCGCCACCAGCCACCCGCATATCTTGATTCTCTCTTCGTCTATATCGTCCATATCGCGGAAATTAGTGCAATCTTCCATGGTCCGCACCGTACAGACGTGCGCTAGAAAGTATATCAGCTCACTACGACCAACAGAAGCGCCTGACGATAGTAGCTGAGATGGGCGCTCAACACCTCGTTCGTCGAGAGCATCTTCGAATGCGTCAGATAATAGAGGTTCGAACGGGAGCGAGAAATACCTTATCGCTAAGCTGAGAAGATTGCAGTAAAGCAACTTGTCCGAAACAAATACCGCGTCATCCTTAATCAACGACACCAAGCGGCCGATATCATATTGAGATATGGATGTATTTTGTTCATGAAAACTGTCAAGAACGAGCTTTAGGCATGCTTCCAACTCGCCCATCTCTATGAGAGCTTTGAAAAGATACGCTCGCGCTGATAGCTTAGTCAATAAATTAGCATCGTCACAATTCTCTCTAAAGCGTTGCGCAGCCAAAGGAAAACTTCGATGGGACATAGCCAGTTGGCCTAGATAATCCCGCTTTCTTTCCAATGGAATGTCAAGACCGGCAATCTCCTGCTCGCCAGCGTCCCTCTGTTCGTTGGATAGCGCCATTCTCAAACGGTAGGATACCGAGTCTGCGGCGCGTTCCGCTACAATACGCGGTGCATGTGATGAGATTGCCTTCAATATATCGTAATGCCACGGATTGAGCAGCGGACTAGATAGAGCCCATAGCTTATCCAGGTCTGTGTAGTTGGAGCCAGGTCCAAATGCGTGCGTTCTCTTTGAAAACGCGAGCAATTGGATCCCAAAGAGCATGTGGCCATGATTGAGCGCCAACTTGTCCGCGCGACCGAACGCTTGTTCGTAGTCGTCGCCCATGCAAGTGATGTCATCCATCGCGCCAAGCGCTTTAGCCGCCGAGCAATCTGCTGGAATTTTTAAATTGTAAGGCTGGTCCATGTGGCGGCTTCCTCGAACAAAGAGTTCAAGGAGCGGCGTTTCAGCGGCCCTACCGGTGATGATGCCTGCAGCGTCCGACACGGCCAGCGCGTACTCACCAGATGTGTACGCATCAAAGCCCTTAAGCTGCGTCCTCAACTGCAATTCTTCTTCGGGTCCTATCACCTTTCCATGCAGGAGGCGCAACGTATTGGCAAAGCAATCAGGAATGTCCGCCAATTGATCAAGGGCCTTACCAATCAAAGAATGATACAGGTCGAAATTTCTCGCAGAAAGAACGAGGAGCACCCGTACCAAAACTTGATAGCGATCTATGAGAGACGTATTCTCAGCCGCATGAACAGATAAGAATGGATTCTTCAGAACTCCGACCGACAGCGGATTTATCAAATAGCGGAAGACTGCCGTTAGACGCTCCGTGAAGCCCAGCCCCTCAAGGCCCTCTGCCATCTCGTCCATCAAATGTGCAGAGACATGTGGCTCCGCTTTCAAGCTGTAAACGTAGCAGAAATAAGCAACCCAGGGGTTGATCCCCTCCGTTGAAATTAGCTCAGATAGAAACTCTTTCTGCAGTGCGAGGCCACCTTCGGCCTGCAGAAGTTGAAACTTATTATCAAGGTACCAAAAGGAATACCCAAATTTCTCAAAGATAGATTGGAGAACTTCCTTTGCGGTGACGATGTTTCCAACAAGAAAAGCGTTATTAAAGAAATTGCGGAGATCAACAAATTCCCTGAGAGACCCGGAATGCTTCCCACATATTCGCGCTGTCCATATAATGTCCGACTCTTCGTTAGGCGTGTGCAGAGGTAGCGCGGAGCCTAGTACGGATATTGCCTTCGGGAATAACGTCTTCTGCAATACTCCTCTGAAGACAGCATTGTCGTATAGGCGATCCAAGAACTGTGGCGCCAGTGCAGGCGCCATTTTTGAACGAGCTTTGGTAATGCCGCGCGTGAGATTTGCCGACGAATGTATAATCCTCGTCAGATCACGGATCGGATCGGGCAGAGCTTTTTTACGTTTAGTTCTGTTTTTTGCCATCCCAATGCGGGCGACAAGCCCGACCCCATTTTGCCTAGTGCCCGACTAGAGTCGATATCTACGATTCTATCAATGGACAAGTGCTGGCTTTGGGCAGGGCGGCTTTAGATGTCGATGAAACGAAAAGCCATTCACAATTGGCGTCGTCGTGCAAAGTCTCTGCTCACTAGAGATGAGACCGATATTATCCCCCGAGCCGCGCTTGATGTGGCCGCCGGGCAACTAAGGTGTCCCCCGAAAAGGTGCGCTCACTGGCGATGACGGAACGGTGGGGTATCGCCTTCGCCGTGGAAGGACAAAGATGAACATGAAGACGTTTCCGATCTGAATGCGCCCCGAATTATGCGACCTTGTCAGCCTTGCGCGCCAGCACCGTTGTCACGAAGCGAACCCCATACGTTGCCGCTGCATGACGGACAATCAAAAACTGCGCCAGCAAAACTGCGCAATAGATGAGCGACACCCTGAGGGATTGCACCAGGAAAAAGGAAGCCGTTCCAAAGCCGAGGAAGAATAGGAATGAGAATGCCGCATAGTCACGCGTGAATAGAAATTCCCTGTGTGACTGGACGACCGCAGGGTCTTTCTCAGTGTCCTTGTAGAGCCTATACCAAGCCCGATTTTCCTCGCTTGGCGTACTCGGAAAATCTCCCCCCATGGTCTTTCTAATTCGGGCCATATCTATCCGAGGATCTCCCGGTCCATGTTTGCTGAAGGCTCGATGACCCGGCAAGGCAAAGTGCCATCTTAGAAACACCAGCCGCGCTTTCGCTGCGGCGTTTAGGAGGCCGTTAGCGATTGATGTAACGATCAGCGCCAAGCCTACAGGCAAGAGGTTTGCAGCCCCTTCTACGAGGCCTTTGATGCCTGATACGGCGATGGCGTCGGATTGTGCGACTGCATAGAATAACGCGAAATTCGCAGCGATTGTAAGCCAGAGTTGCCAACGGTTCTGGTCTTTCAACGAGCGCGGAGGTCCGTCCGTCACGTGTATTCCTCGACTTGGGCATAGAATGGCAGGTTTTCTGCGTCGCCATATCCCTCACGCTTCGGAAAGCCGCCCCAGTGAATTTTTCCGGTGCCTTGGGTCGCAACTATATATCCCCCGCGTCGCTTGAAGGCATTGAGAACGATCCGACGGGGATGCTTCACGTCGTCCTTAGGTGCCGAAACAAAAGCACTGAACCGCGTGGGGGTACCCTCCGGCTGAATCTCCCCCAAGAGACGTGTCAAGATTGTTGGTCCGACATTCCGGCGGCTTCCATGATGAGGGATCTGAACAAAGCTGAAACTCTTAAGGGGCAGGCCCAAGCTCTCGGCATAGTTTGCGGCCCATCGTAGGCCATTTGTTCCGGTGTCGGCGGTGAGCAGCACGCGGGCATCATCGTCAAACGAACCGTAGAGCACGACGCTCGATTCGTTACTTGCGCTTGTGATGCCGCCATCGCGCAGCCGTTCATCCTCCCAGGTTTCAGTCGTCCAACTTTGCATCGCGGCCTTTGCTGCCTCTAGCAGCTTGCGAGCGAGAGACTCCTTACCCAGCCACATGTGAGCAGCTTCAATCGTCGCCTGATTAGCACTACTTTGGCAGTTTAGGTTTGAGGGCGTGTGCGGGCAGCTTCTGACAGTGAGGACATCTGCGGGGTGGCGATCGCGTGAAGAGGTCGAGAATGGCTTGTCTAACAGCTGGCATGCTCGGTTGTGGCGGTGGTCCGCCGACTCTTTTTTTTTCGTCCCGCTGCTTTGAGGCGGCGGGCTTGGAGAAAGGCGTAGGCGATCATGGTCATCAAGGCATGTCGATGTAA
>NZ_VFTI01000033.1:0-67436 GCF_006439515.1 Mesorhizobium sp. B3-2-1
CGCCAACTTCATGGGCTTTGTCAAACTTGCAGCTATCGCCATCTGGCTCAGGTAGTTAAATCGTCACTACGCCCTAGTCCCTTTGGCGGGTCTCTGGAGCCTCATTCGCGGCAAGAAAAACACTCCGTAAGGTTGGTCAAGCCTTGCAGTGCGCCAAACGGAGCGCCGCACTGGATCATCCCCGGTCTGCACCTTTGCGTTACGTGAACAGAGTAGTTTTTTGTCGTCCCTTGCGCATCGTCCCGTCCACAAAAGCTCGACAGTCGCGCCATGACAGACACAGCATCATCTCCGACCCTCGTTGCGTCGACCGGCCTTGCTACCTCGACAGTCTCGCCGCGCGAGGAACGCGTCGGCATGCTTCTGGTATTCCTGTCGGCGCTGATGTGGAGTTTCGGCGGCACCATCGCCCGCTTCATAAGCGTCGGTGACAGCTGGACGGTTATTTTCTGGCGCTCCGTTTGGGCTGCCGCCTTCCTGCTCTGCTTCATGGTCTGGCGTGACGGCTGGCGCGGCATGGTGAAGTCATTCCGGCACATGGGCCTGCCAGGCATTGCGGTGGGATTCTGCTTCGCCATCGCGTCGACCTCGTTCGTCGTGGCGCTTGCCTACACCACCGTCGCCAACATCCTCTTGATGCAGGCCGGCGTGCCGCTCCTGGCGGCCTTGTTTGCCTGGGCGCTGTTTCGCGAACGGGTAACCGTCGCAACCTGGATGGCGATTGCCGCCGTCATCGCCGGCGTCGCCATCATGGTCTCTGAATCTCTTGACGGTGCCGTCTCGCCCATAGGCGATGGACTGGCGCTGCTGATCGCGTTCATGTTCTCGACCGCCACCGTCATCACCCGGCGCTTCTCCAGCGTGCGCATGACGCCGGCGACCTGTCTGGGCACGATCCTGGCGGCGGGCTTCGCTGCCTCGCAGGCCTCGACCTTCATGGTGTCGGCCGGCGACATGGGCTTTCTCTTCGTCTTCGGCGTGGTCAATCTAGGCCTTGGCCTCGCGTTCTTCGCCACCGGCGCGCGCCTGATCCCGGCGGCGATCGCGGCACTGCTCGGCACGTTCGAGCCGATCCTGGGGCCGATATGGGTCTGGCTCATCCATTCCGAGGTGCCGTCCGGGCGCACCATCATCGGCGGCGCGGTGGTGGTCACGGCGCTGCTTGTCCATATTGGGCTCGAATTCAAGCGCCAGGCGCGACCGCAGCGGGCGGGGGTCACCGGAGTACCTTCGCCTAATTGATGCCGGCGCCGAAGCTTTGCCCATTGACAACGTCGCTGCCGCCCGGGCAGGCTGGGAACACGGCAACAACAAGACAGGCTTATCTTGCCAAGTCTCCCCGGCGGCTCGATCGAGACCGGACCACATTCTTGTATCTCTCTCCGCGCGGCGGCGAAAGCTTCTGACGGCACCGCAATTCCTTCCCGCCCCGAACGACCGGGTGGCGGCAGGCGGCGTGCCGGATGGTGCTTGTCGATCCCTGGAAAGCCCAATAGTCTGAAGCAAATGCCCGGCCGCGCGAGCATGTCGCGACGCGCCGGCGATGGAACACTCACCAAAGGAGAATAGCATGATCCGCAAAGCGCTCTGGCTTTCGGCAACCTCGGTATTTCTGGCGCTTTTGACACCCGCCGGTCACGCCGCGGACCGCGTCGTCAACGTCTTCAACTGGTCTGACTATATCGACAGTTCGATCATCGACGATTTCACCAAGAAGACCGGCATCAAGGTCGTCTACGACACCTTCGATTCCAACGAAATCCTCGAAACCAAACTGCTCGCCGGTGGTAGCGGCTACGACGTCGTCGTGCCGAGCGGCAATTTCCTCGCCCGCCAGATCCAGGCCGGTGTGTTCCAGAAGCTCGACAAGTCGAAGCTGCCGAACCTCTCCAACATGTGGGATACGGTTATGGAGCGCACCGCCAAATACGACCCCGGCAACGAATACTCGGTCAATTACATGTGGGGAACGGTCGGCATCGGTTACAACACCAAGAAAGTGCAGGCAGCGCTCGGCACCGACAAGATCGACAGCTGGGATACCTTCTTCAACCCGGACAGCCTGGCCAAATTGAAGGATTGCGGCGTCTATGTGCTGGATTCTCCCTCAGACATCCTGCCCGCGGCGCTGAAATATCTCGGTCTGGACCCCAACAGCACCTCGCCTGACGATATCGCCAAGGCCGAGGAAGCTCTTCTCAAGATCCGTCCCTACATCAGGAAATTCCACTCGTCCGAATACATCAACGCACTTGCCAATGGCGATATCTGCCTGGCGGTCGGCTGGTCGGGTGACGTGTTCCAGGCTCGCAACCGCGCGGTCGAAGCCAAGCAAGGCGTGGAGATCGGTTATTCCGTGCCGAAGGAAGGCGCGCAGATGTGGTTCGATCAGATGGCGATCCCCGCCGATGCGCCGCATGTCGCCGAGGCGCTCGAATTCATCAACTACATGATGACGCCGGAAGTGATTGCGAAATCGTCGAACTATGTCCTTTATGCCAACGGCAACAAGGCATCGCAGCAGTTTGTCGACAAGGCGCTGCTCGACGATCCGTCCGTCTATCCGGACGCCGCGACCTTGCAGAAGCTCTATACCACCCAGCCTTACGATCCCAAGACGCAGCGCATCATCACGCGCAGCTGGACCAAGATCGTCACCGGCCAGTAGGCGATCCGACGCGACCCCGGCAGCCAACTGCCGGGGTCGATTTCTTTTGGGGAACGAAAAAAGTACGGAGTGGGATATGAAATCGCTTGGCAGCATCCGCAGGGACTTCGCGCCATGGAACGACCCGAACGCCAAGCCTTATATCCAGTTCGACAACGTCACCAAGAAGTTCGGTGACTTCACCGCCGTCAACAATCTGTCGCTGACCATTTTCGAGCGTGAATTCTTCGCCCTGCTTGGTGCCTCGGGTTGCGGAAAGTCGACGCTGCTCAGGATGCTTGCCGGCTTCGAGGAACCAACGGCCGGCCGCATCCTGCTCGATGGCCAGGATCTGCGCGGCATTCCGCCCTATCGCCGGCCGGTCAACATGATGTTCCAGTCCTATGCCTTGTTCCCGCATATGACGGTCGAGAACAACATCGCCTTTGGCCTCAAGCAGGAAGGCATGCCGAAGCCCGAAATCGGAAAGCGCGTCGCCGATATGCTGAAACTGGTCAAGCTCGAGCAGTTCGCCAAGCGCAAGCCGCACCAGCTCTCCGGCGGCCAGCGCCAGCGCGTCGCGCTTGCCCGCTCGGTCGCCAAGCGACCGAAGGTGCTTCTGCTGGACGAGCCGCTCGGCGCGCTCGACAAGAAGCTGCGCGAGGAAACCCAGTTCGAACTGATGGATCTGCAGCAGGAGCTTGGTCTGACCTTCGTCGTCGTCACCCATGACCAGGAAGAGGCGATGACGATGGCCGATCGCATCGCCATCATGGACAAGGGCGAGGTCATGCAGGTTGCGACGCCGCCGGAAGTCTACGAAGCCCCGACGTCGCGGTTCGTCGCCCATTTCGTCGGCAACGTGAACATGTTCGAGGGCAAGGTTGCCGAGCGGACCGACAAGACAACTCGCATCACCGGCGCGACCGGAGCCCAGATCGTCGTCGAAAATGGTGGCGCGAACGCAAAGGCTGATGCCAATATCGTCTTCGCCATCAGGCCGGAGAAGATCAGGGTCTCGTCGAAGAAGCCGGCCGACGCCGTCAACGCGCTGGAGGGCGAGGTTTACGACATCGCTTATCTCGGCGACATGACCGTCTATCACGTCAGGCTGGACGATGGGCAGATCGTGCGGGCAAGCGCCATGAACGCGGCCCGTGTGACCGAGGATCCGCTGACCTGGAACGACCGTGCCTGGGTGTCCTTCCGGCCCGACGCCGGCGTCGTGCTGGCGCGGTAAGGGGCGGTCATGTCCAATATCGCCGTCGCCGATGCCGCCGCGCCATCGACTGCCGCCAATCCGTTCCTGACGCGTTTGGGTGCCGGCTTCGTCAGCCGGCTCGTCATCATCGTTCCCTATCTCTGGCTGCTGTTCTTCTTTCTCGTCCCCTTCGTCATCGTCTTCAAGATCTCGCTGTCACAGACGGCTATCGCCATGCCGCCCTACACGCCGGTGCTCGACCTCAGGGACGGCGTTTCCGGCTTCTTCGCCGGCTTTCGCGACCTCAACTTCGACAATTATGTATGGCTGACGCAGGACGCTCTCTATTTCAAGGCGTACCTCACCAGCGTCGTCATCGCTGCCACTTCCACGGTGCTGACCTTGCTGGTTGGCTATCCCATCGCCTATGGCATGGCCCGCGCTCCGGCCACGATCCGCCCGACATTGCTGATGCTGGTCATCCTGCCGTTCTGGACGTCGTTCCTGATCCGCGTCTATGCCTGGATCGGTATCCTGAAGCCCGAGGGCCTGCTCAACCAGTTGCTCTTGTCGCTACACATCGTCAACCAGCCGCTCGTGATCCTCAACACCTACACGGCCATCTTCATCGGCATCGTCTATTCCTACCTGCCGTTCATGGTGCTGCCGCTTTACTCGTCGCTGGAAAAGATGGACTACTCGCTGATCGAGGCAGCCAAGGATCTCGGCTGTCCGCCGACCGCTGCCTTCTGGAAGATCACCTTTCCGCTGTCCCTGCCCGGCGTCATCGCCGGCTGCCTGCTGGTATTCATCCCGGCGGTGGGCGAATTCGTCATTCCCGACCTGCTCGGCGGCTCGCAGACGCTGATGATCGGCAAGACGCTGTGGAACGAGTTCTTCGCCAATCGTGACTGGCCGGTATCGTCGGCCGTTGCCGTCATCCTGCTGTTGCTGCTGATCGTACCGATCGTGTTGTTCCAGCATGCCCAGGCCCGCGCGCAGGAGCAGGACAAATGAACACCACCTGGAGCCGCTTCAACATCACCTCGATCACGCTCGGTTTTGCCTTTCTCTATTTGCCGATCGTGCTGCTCGTCGTCTTCTCCTTCAACGAGTCCAAGCTCGTCACCGTCTGGGGCGGCTTTTCCACCAAATGGTACGTCTCGCTGTTCCACAACCAGGGCCTGATGGACGCCGCATGGGTGACCATCCGCGTCGGTCTGATTTCAGCGACGGTGGCCACGGTTCTCGGCACTATGGGAGCCCTGGCGCTGACCCGCTACACACGCTTCCGGGGCAGGGTCCTGTTCTCCGGCATGATCTTCGCACCATTGGTCATGCCTGATGTCATTACCGGCCTGTCACTGCTCCTGCTGTTTGTCGCCATCGGCATGGATCGCGGCATGACGACCGTGATCCTGGCGCATATCACCTTCACTATGTGCTTTGTCGCGGTCGTCGTGCAGTCGCGGCTTGTCAGCTTCGATCGCTCGCTGGAAGAAGCCGCCATGGATCTTGGCGCGCCGCCGGTGAAGACCTTCTTCCAGATCACGCTGCCGGTCATTCTGCCGGCGATCGTGTCCGGCTGGATGCTGGCCTTCACGCTGTCACTGGACGACCTGGTCATCGCCAGCTTTGCTTCGGGTCCTGGCGCCACCACGCTGCCGATGAAGATCTACAGCCAGGTTCGTCTCGGCGTGACGCCGGAGATCAATGCCGCCTGCACCCTTCTGATCGCTATCGTCACGGTTGGCGTCATCATCGCTTCGGTCGCCAACAAGCGGCGCGAGGTGCAGCGGCAGCTTGACGAGCGCGCCGCTCAGCGCGGTTAGGAGCTGCGCTTCGGGCGCAAGGCCTTATTCGCCCGAAACGCCGCGGCTTATCGGTGAAATGAATGGCGTGCTCCAGGTTCCGCCGACGAAAAACGACGACTGGTTAGGCCCCTGCTGGCCGCTCTTTTGCGCTGCCGGCTGATCCGACTGGATGACGCCGCCCGACAGCGCCAGTCCGCGTCCTGCGTAGGATGCGATGCCGGAAAGCCAGATCTTGTATTTCGCCGAATTGGCCTCGGCCTTGTCGAGTCTGGCCACGCCTCTCGAAATGGTTGCCTTCACTTCGGCCCCATCGATGGGCAGCGTCCCGTCCGAGACATCGTCGAGCGCGAAGAAGCCGCCCTGTTCGGTATGCTTGAGAAAGGCAGGCAGGTTGAACTTGCTGAGCGCGCCAGGGCCGAAGATCGCCGAGACCGAGCCGTCGGCGTTTTCAAAGATCGAATCCCAGGTCCTTCCCGGCCCCTTGAGGATGACCGAAACGGTGCCCGTGCCGACCGGCACCAGCCGGGTCATCCCGGCCGCGGTACCGAACGCGCCGCCATCGACATCGGAGGCCAGCAGCCGGATCTCGACCTGGGTGCCCTCGGGTTTGCGGTCGAAACGAAGGCTGGTCTGGATGTTGCCGCCAAAAGCCGAGGCGTCGGAGATGTCGAAGACGGAAAGACCGTCCTTGACCTGGGCGGTGGCCGCGACATCGGCAAGTTGGATGCTCCCCGCCGTGGCATGGGCCGCCGACAGCCTGAGATCGAGATTGACCCGGTCGGCGAAACTCGTATTGACCTGACCTGGCTCGCCGCTGCTCGCCGGTCCAAGCGACGTGAAGGCGGATAGGAACGACCTGAGGTCGAGCGTGTCGAAGGCAAGTGTGCCCGAGATCACCGGCTGCGTCTCGCCAAGAGACAGGTCCAGCGCGCCCATGCCCGGGTTGTTGTCCAGCGCCAGCGCCGTGTTTTCGAATTTGACGCGTCCGGCCGACGCCGTCACCTTGCTCGAAATGCTGACCGAGCCGATCGCCGCGCTCGGCGCAATGCCGGCCTGTGACCATTCCAGCACGCGGCGCAGCGAGGGGGCCGCGAATTTCACCTGGCCGTCGAAATAGGCGTTTTCGGACATGTTGGCCGTGCCGTCGAACGAGAAGGTGGCGGGCGCTGCCTTGAAGGACAGGGTGAGCGGCGCCATGCCCCCGGCAAACAGCACTAGCGGTCTCGGCGAGGCGGCATCCACGGTCACGCTTTCGCCACGCCAGATCCCTGTCGCGGATAGCGTCGCATTGCTGTTCATCGCCGCCCATGTGGCCTGGCCGCTAAGACTGCTCAAGATCTCCATATCCTTGCCGTTGACGGACGCCACCATGCGGCCGTCCCTGAACTCCACAGTGCCGAAAGTGTCGGTCGGCAGCTTGTCCAGGTCGGGCTTGGCGGGGTCGGTCTTGACCAGGCCACGGGCCGCGTCGATGGAGCGCGCGATGCGCCCGCCGGTCGGCGCCGTGGGCAGGAACAGCCCGTCCGCCGTGCGCTGGACCCGGATCGTCGGCCTAATCAGCCGTGCCGTGGAAAACACCACATCGCCCTGCAATGCCGCCATGGCCGAGAGGTCGACCTCGACCCGTTCGGCTTCGACGACCGGCGGCGCATCGGCATCCGTCCACTTCGACAGCGTCACATCGGTCAGGATCGCGCGGAATTTCGGCCAGACCTCGATGCGCGGCGACCCCTCGATGGCAACCCGAAAGCCGCTCCAGGCGCTCAATTCCCAAGCGATGCGGTCACGCACGATCCGCGTCGAGGCGATCAGCGGCAGGGCCGCGACCACCAGGGCGATGACGATCGCGGCAACACCGATCGCCCATACTCCGCGGCGGATCAAGGATGATGGCATATAGCCCCGTATGCTTCCATTCCGATAAAAACGATCGTCCGACGGGTGTAACCCGTGGCGTCACTACGACTTAGGGCTGACGCATTTCAAGTCTTTATGGCCCGGCGATGGCATTTGCGCACACTTGGCTGAGTCGGCCCAACAAAATCTTGCTCTGCTGCGCTGCGATATGCATAAGCGATGACGACCGTGGGAGGATCGATCATGGCTGGCGAAGTACCGCTCTGGACCCCAACGCAAGACCAGATTGATGCCTCGCCCTTGACCGCCTTCATGAAGGCCGCGGCGGCGAGTACCGGCAGTCCATTCTCTTCCTACGCCGATCTTCACCGCTGGTCGGTCGAGAACCGGGAGGCGTTCTGGGATCTCGTCTGGGATTTCTGCGGTCTTGAAGGCGACAAGGGCGAACGACTGTTGCTCGATGGCGAGAAGATGCCCGGCGCCTCTTTCTTCCCGGACGCGTCGCTGAATTTCGCCGAAAACCTTCTGAAGAAAACCGGGGCCGGCGACGCAATCGTTTTTCGTGGCGAGGACAAGGTCGAGAGGCGACTGTCGTGGAACCAACTGCATGGCCTGGTCTCGCGCCTGCAGCAGCTTTTCCTGTCGCTCGAGGTGAAGAAGGGTGACCGTATCGCGGCGATGATGCCGAACATGCCCGAAGCCGTCGCCGCCATGCTGGCCGCCGCCTCGATCGGGGCCGTCTGGTCATCCTGTTCTCCCGATTTCGGCGAGCAGGGCGTCCTCGACCGGTTCGGCCAGATCGAGCCCGTCATCTTCATCGCGCCGGACGGCTATTGGTACAATGGCAAGGCGATCGAGGTCGCCGACAAGGTCAAGGCGGTCGCGGCCAGGCTCGGCAGCGTCCGCAAGATCCTGCTCGTCGACTATCTCGGCACCTCCGCCGACGTGGCTGATACCATCGACAAGGCCGTGGCGATGGAGGAGGCGCTGTCGCCCTTCGCCGTCAAGCCCGTCACCTTCGAGCGGCTGCCGTTTTCGCATCCGCTCTACATCCTGTTTTCGTCCGGCACCACCGGCATTCCCAAATGCATCGTCCATTCGGCCGGCGGCACGCTGATCCAGCATGTCAAGGAACACCGGCTGCATGCCGGCCTCGGCGACAGCGACCGCTTCTTCTACTTCACCACTTGCGGCTGGATGATGTGGAACTGGCTGGTATCGGGTCTGGCCTCTGGCGCAACGCTGCTGCTCTACGATGGCTCTCCCTTCCACCCCGACGGCAACGTGCTGTTCGATTTCGCCGATGCCGAGAAGATGACCTTCTTCGGGACCTCGGCCAAGTTCATCGATTCCGTGCGCAAGGCCGGTCTCAAGCCGATCCGCAGTCATGATCTCTCGACGGTGCGCGCCATATCCTCCACCGGGTCGCCGCTTTCGCCCGAGGATTTCCGCTTCGTCTATGACGGGATCAAGAAAGACGTGCATCTGGCCTCGGTATCCGGCGGCACCGATATCGTTTCGTGCTTCGTGCTCGGCGTGCCGATCGAGCCGGTCTGGACCGGGGAGATCCAGGGGCCGGGCCTCGGCCTCGCCGTCGATGTCTGGGACGACGACGGCAAGCCGGTCAGGCAGGAGAAGGGGGAATTGGTTTGCACCAAGGCCTTTCCGTCCATGCCGATCGGCTTCTGGAACGATCCCGACGGCAAGAAATACCAGGCGGCCTATTTCGAGCGTTTCGACAATGTCTGGTGCCATGGCGATTTCGCCGAATGGACCGATCATGGCGGCATTATCATCCACGGCCGCTCGGACGCGACGCTCAATCCAGGTGGCGTGCGCATCGGTACGGCGGAAATCTACAACCAGGTCGAGCAGATGCCCGAAATCCTGGAGGCGCTGTGCATCGGCCAGAATTTCGACAATGACGTGCGCGTCGTGCTGTTCGTGCGGCTGGCCGCGGGTGTCCAACTGGACGAGGACCTGGAAAAACGCATCCGCGCCAAGATACGCAGCGGCGCGAGCCCCCGCCATGTGCCGGCCAGGATCGTCGCCGTTTCGGACATTCCCCGTACCAAGTCGGGCAAGATCACCGAGCTTGCGGTGCGCGATGTCGTGCATGGTCGTGCCATCAAGAACAAGGAAGCGCTCGCCAACCCGGAAGCGCTGGAGTTGTTCCGCGACCTGCCGCAACTTGCGCAGTGACCGCAACCGGCATGGTTAACGAAATATGTCGCGCGAATTTACCTAGATTTCACGAGTGGTACACATTCGTAAATTTTTTGGCGACCCGGTAAGGACTTGTTAAGGCCCGGCGTCGATAGTCGCACGTAACTTGAGGGAGAAATCCCGTTCCTCAGCCCCCGGAGGATCTGAATTCAGCTCAAGCCCCCGTTGTGACAGCAATCCCATCTCTTAAGGCGTCCTCTGGGCGCCTTTTCTTTTCGGCTTGCTATTCCGCCAGCACCCGAGTCGACGGGAACGCGACCTCCACCAGCGTGCCCTCGCCGGGTGTCGAATTGATGCTGAAGCGGGCGCGGTTGGCTTCCACCATGGCCTTGGTCAGCGGCAGGCCAAGGCCGGTGCCGTCGCCGCGCCCGCGCTTCAGGGCGTTGATCTGCTTGAATGGCTTCAGCGCCTGCTCGATCTCGGACTGGCTCATGCCGATGCCGGTGTCGCGCACCCGCATGACGACGTCGCCCGAGGTCTCGTAGGCGGTCGAGACGATCACCT
Source organism: Mesorhizobium sp. B3-2-1 (assembly GCF_006439515.1). Lineage (NCBI taxonomy): Bacteria > Pseudomonadati > Pseudomonadota > Alphaproteobacteria > Hyphomicrobiales > Phyllobacteriaceae > Mesorhizobium > Mesorhizobium sp. B3-2-1. The sequence goes on from NZ_VFTI01000033.1 coordinate 10,250, forward strand.
GGCCGCCGGCCTGGGTGTAGCGGACGGCGTTGGACAGGATGTTGAGCGCGATCTGGCGCACGCTGCGCAGGTCGGCCACCACTTCCGGCAGCCGCGAGGCGAAGCTGGAGCGGATGATGACGCGTTCGCGGTTGGCCTGCGGCTGCATCATCGCCACGGTTTCGGCCAGCGTATCGTTGAGCGACACCGCCTCATAGGCCATTTCCTGCTGGCCGGCCTCGATCTTCGAGATATCCAGGAGATCGTTGACCAGGTCGAGCACGTGGTTGCCCGAGCGGTTGATGTCGCGCAGATAGTCGCGGTAGCGGTCATTGGCGACCGGCCCGAACTTCTCGTCGACCATCAGTTCGGAAAAGCCGATGATGGCGTTGAGCGGCGTGCGGATCTCATGGCTGATGCGGGCGAGGAAATCGGTCTTCTGCGAGGAAGCGCGTTCGGCCACGGCACGCGCCTGGGTGAGATCCTCCTCGGCCCGCTTCCACTGCGTGATATCGCGCACCACGGCGCAGAAGCCGCTGTCGTTGGGCAGCCGGCCGATGGTCATGAACAGCGGGATGAAGCGCCCCTGTGCTTCGCGGCCGATCACCTCGCGGCCATCATTCAAGACGCTCGCCACGCCAGGCTCCGACAGGCCGGTGAGATAGTCGCGCGCCGCGCGCTGGCTCTCGATGGCAAACAGCGAGGCGAACGGCTTGCCGGTCACCTCGTCGCTGTCGAAACCGAATAGCGCCTCGGCCGGGCGGCTGATCGAACGGATGGTGCCGTCGCTGCCGATCAGCACGACCCCGTCTGTGGCGGTGTCGATGATGGTGCGCATCTCGGCGATGCGTGCCTTGAGCTCGGAAATGTCGGGCTGCGTCGGCTCCTCGCCGATCGCGTGCAGGGCCACAGGCGCATCATCCTCGCCGGAACGGCGAACGACCAGCATCAGGCCCTTGCCATCGCGCCAGGGTACGGAGCGCAGGATGGCGTCGATCGGAAATTCCTGTCCGTCGCGCGTCTTCAGCCGCAGAGCCCGGTCGCTGCCGTCGGAGGCGCCGTCACCGGCATAAGGATCGGCAAACAAAGCGCCGAGGCCGCCAGCATCCTCCAAGCTCTCCAGCGTCCCGTACCCGGTCAGGTCGAGGAATTCCTCGTTGGCATAGTGCAACTGGTCGCCCGAATGGATGATGAGCGGCACCGGCAGCTTGCCGAGAAGCGATGTATCCGGCGTCTTGTTTTCGTTGCCGACGGAAAAAGCCGACGGCATGAACCCTGCGGTTTTGAGTGGCGGCACTTGCAGGCGTGGTCGCTCGGCAATTGTTTCGGTCGCTTCATGCGTGCCGCCGGTTTCGCCGGTGGCCGCAGGCGCGCTTGATGCAGCCGCTTCCTCGCCGGCCCAATCCTCATTGTCCTCGGCGTCGCGAAAATCGTCTGACGTCATGCCGTCGCCATCGGCCGGCGGTGCCTTGGCAGGCCCTGCCTGCGCCGGCGCCTCGCCATCCCCGATTATCTCCTGCGCCTCGGGCGCCGGCGCCTCGTCGGTGCCGCCGGCGGCATGGGCAGGCTCGTGCTCTTTGCCGGCATAGTCGAGCAGGGAGCCCGAGGCCGACGGCTGCGGAGATTCGGAAGTCGGTGTTTGTTGTTCGACCTGATCCGGCTCCGCACCGTCGAGCCGCGCCAGATCCCTCTGATCCTCGGCATCGCCCGGGGAAGGTTCGCCCGCATCCGGCTCGTCTTCCGCATCGGGCGCTGGCATCTCATGCGCCGGGCCGGCCACCGGTCCCTGGGTCGAATCTGTCGGTTCGGCATCCGGGGTGGCGATGTCCGCCGCCGGCGGCTTCGCATCGGTCGCGGGCTTGGTCGTGTCTTGCGGCTCCGACAATGAGCCTGTCCCGGCATCTGGTTCCGCCTGACTTGCCGGCTCTATTGCTTCAGCCTCCGGCGGCTCCGCCGCGGAGCTGTCTTTCTTCAGCCGCTCGCCGATCTCGCGGAACGCGCTGCGTTCCAGCGTCGACAGCCCCTTGTCATTGGCTGGTTGCCTATGTTCGGCCAGCCGGATGACCTTGTCGGCGAACCGCCGCTCCGGTTTCGGTACGATGGCCAGCGCCGGCACTTCGCCCTTGAACGGATCCGATGCCTTTGGCTCTCCGGCCTCTGGTTCTTCAGGCACCGTCTCCACGGCTTCCGGTTTCGGTGCCGCCGGCCTCTCGCCATTGGGCACCAATGCCATGCCGATCGCCTCCGGATCGACGACCGCATCCCCGGTTCGCGCGACGCCGAAGCCGCGGAAGCCTTCGAAAGCGCGGCTGCGGCCATAGACAGGCAATGCCGCCAGGTCGACCGGGATCTTCAGGTCGGTGTCGACGACCGGCCACAGCACCGAGCGGCCGGACCAGGTGTCGCGCCGCTCCAGCAGGCCGGCGATCTCGCCGGACGCATCAAGGCCGAAGGCCGCCGCGACATCCCTAAAGCGTCGGCCGATCACGTCGGCGGCCGGATGGCCGACGACATCGGCGAATTCATGCGACAGCGCGCTGAACTTGCCCTCGGCGTCGGTACGCCAGACGAAACGCAGCGGTGCCGCCGAGCGGTCTATCGTCCGGGTGGCCGAAGCTGTAGTCGGGGCTGCCGGGGAGGGGACCTCGTCCTGCTTCACGCTGTCCATCGAAGCCTCGGTGCCAGCCTCGGTCGTGCTTTTGGGTTCCGGCGCGGCCGGCGCGTCGTCTTCTCCGGCATTGAAATACCAATGATCATGCTGTGCCGGCGTGCCCGCCGCCGGCTGGTCATTGTCGGCGGCGACCGGTGCCGGCGCGGTCGGCTCCTCGATCTCCCGCTTTGCCCGTTCAGGCATATCGTCAGCCACGGGCTCGGAAGGGGCGGGCTCCTGTTCGATCTCGGCAGCGGCCGGCAACCGTTCGATCGCCTCCGTCCGCGAAACATCTGTTGTCGGCTGATTGTCCTGCCGAGACCTGAATTCTGGCGCGGCGGTTTCCGCTGCCTCCGTTGTGGCGCCAGTCTCTTTGGCGGGGCCTTCCGTTGCCGCGGACGAGCCGTCCGCCGAAGCCGCCGCGGCAGATGCGCTGTCTTCGAATTGGTCCTCGTCGATCACCACCAGCAGATGCCGCTCCGGCGTCAATCGGGCGAGGCCCGCCGGGTAGGAGGTCCTGCCGCCCGGAACGAGGCGCTTGACGATGCGCTCGCCCTCGGCCGCGACGTCGGCCACCAGGGCCGCCAGTGTCGCGGGCTGGATGCCGAGCGCCGAAAATCCTTCCGAGGCGGCCTCGACATTGCCCTTGGCATCGACGAAGGCAATGAAATGGCCGTCTTCGGTTAAGCCGCTGATCGCCCGGCCGGCGATCTCGGCGGCACTGCGCGAACCGGTCTGCGCCGCAGGCACCGCCAGCATGATGGCGTTCTCGCCGTCGGGCAGCGTCACGGCACTGGCAAGAAAGCCGACGGCGCGGCTGGTCATGCCGGTCGCCAGGCGCACCGTGATCGAGCGATCGCCGCCGATCTGCGGGAAACCGCTGGTCGCCATGATCTGACGGCGCGCGATCAGCGGCAGCCGCGTCGACGCGCCGATGATCGCTTCGATATCGGGATAGCCGAACATGGCGGCTCCAGGCCCATTGGCCCAGACCACCTGCTCGAGGTCCACCGACAGGATCGCGATCGCGTCGCCGGCGGCAAACCGCTGGCGGACCGCGTCGAGCACGGCGACGTCGAGGAAGGAATATTCGGACGGCATGCGCTTGGCGGACCCTCACGGAGCGGCGAATTTGCAGTTAACGCTTTGTTAATAAAAGCCGCAGCCACGAAGGTCCACAAGCCAGAACGTGCAAAGGCTGAATTTTGGCCGTTTGGTTAACGGCCAAAAACATTTTTTTGTGCACTGCAACAAAGATATTGCAATGCACAAAATTTGCCTTTATATTGCCATCATACATGAACGAGACGGCTTTCTGTCAAAGCCGCTGCCGCTGAAAAGGATGGAAAATGTCCAGGACCAAGACTGCCGAGACGATCGAAAACGTTGAATTCCCGAGCTTCGACGCTTCCAAGGCCACCGACCAGATGCGCGCTTTCGCCGAAAAGGGCGTTGAGCAGTCGAAGGAGGCCTACGCCAAGCTCAAGACTGGTGCCGAGGAGACCCAGAAGGCCCTGGAGTCGACCTACGAAACAGCCAAGGCTGTTTCCAGCGATCTGTCGCTCAAGACCATCACGGCGCTGCGCGCCAACGCCGAGGCCGGCTTCTCGCATCTCGAAGCCCTGATCGGTGCCAAGTCGCTGTCGGAAGTTGTCGAACTGCAGACCGCCTTCCTGCGCAAGCGCGTCGAACTGAGCGTCGAGCAGGCCAAGGACTTCCAGGCTGTTGCCTCCAAGGCGGCCGAGGATGTCTCGAAGCCGATCAAGACCGCCTTCGAAAAGGCGATCAAGGAAATCAAGGCCGCCTAATAAATGCGCATCGTCCGCGGATGCAGCAAAAGGTCGCATTTTGTCGGACAAATAGATGTGAGATAGTGACGGTTAATTGAATACCCGGCGGGTGGAACCTCCTCCCTCCACCTCCGGGGTGACCAGCCAGCACCTCCTCCCGCTGGCTCGTAACAGGAAAAGGCCGGCACCTCCTCCCGCCGGCCTTTTTCTTTGCCCGGCGATGGGTGCACCGCTGTGGGGAAGTGGCCTTTGCTTTGCAAAAGCCTTGAATTAGAATTCATAAGCCCGTAAGGACGCATCGCCGAACGACAGAGCGGATCGCGGAGAATGAACCTTCCACCTCGATCCTGCTACTAACGTTAAGACGTGCCGTTGTAGCTCAGATGGTTAGAGCGCCGGATTGTGGATCCGGAGGTCGCTGGTTCGATCCCAGCCAACGGTACCATCGGATTTCCCTCGTAAGTATCTGACTTCGCAGCAAGCCGATGAGCAAGATCACGCGCGAGGACGCGCTGAAGGTTCATAAATACTGGCTCGACCGGGTGGCGTCGGACGAGGGTCCCAGCGATCGCTCAGCCTCGACTGGCAACCGCAACATGGGCAACCTGCGATCACTCTACGGCGATTATTTTCGCCACTTGGGATTCCCCGAGCAGAAGAACCCATTTGCCGATCTCTCTTTCAGCGACAAATCGAAGCGCAGTCGCCCGCCGACGCGTGTTGCCAAGGCGGCGTGATATCGATAACATGCCGGCGGCAGTCCGATTATCAAGGGGTGGGGGATGAACTGGGGTGGACGTCAGATCAAGCTGCTGCGTTGGCGCGCTGCACTCGTGCCTGTGGCAGCGCGCGGACCAGTACTACTGATCCATGGGACGATCTGATGGCCAAGGCTGTTTCTTCGAAATCCGTCGAGAGCCACGCGCCGACAATGGCCGACGTGGCGGAGCGCGCGGGAGTATCGGCGATGACCGTCTCGCGTGCCCTGAAGGAGGGCAGCCGTGTTTCGAAGACGACGCGCGAGAAGATCATGGCTGCGGTCAACGACCTCGGCTACGTGCTCGATCAGTCGGCCGGCACGCTGTCGTCGCGCAAGACCGGCTTCGTTGCGGCGATCGTGCCCTCCATCAACAATTCGAACTTTGCCGACACAGCGCGCGGCATTACCGATGAATTGGAGAGCACGGGACTTCAGCTCTTGCTCGGCTACACGGACTACACAATAGAGAAGGAAGAGAGGCTGATCGAGGCGATGCTGCGCCGGCGGCCGGAAGGCATAATTCTGACCGGCGGCGCCCACACGGAACGGGCACGCCGCCTGCTGGCAAGCGTTGGCATCCCGGTGGTCGAAACCTGGGAGTTGCCGGTCAGGCCCATCGACCAGGTCGTCGGCTTTTCCAACGAGGAGGCGATGGGCCTGCTCGTCAAGACACTGGCCAGGAAGGGGTACCGGAAGTTCGGCTATATCGGCGGCACGACCTCACGCGATACGCGAGGCAGCCAACGGCGCGAAGGCTTTGTCAGGGCCATAGAGGAGCTGGGCCTGCCGCCCGGCCGCCTCGTGTCCTTCGGCGTGCCGCCGATTTCCATCGAGCAGGGAGGCCAGGCGCTCGTCAGCATGCTTGAGCGCTGGCCCGACACCGAGGCGGTGCTTTGCGTCTCGGACCTGTCGGCCTTCGGCGCGCTAATGGAATGCAAGCGCCGTGGCCTGCAGGTGCCGAAAGACATCGCCATTGCTGGCTTTGGCGACTATGAGGTCGCCGCCTTTTGCCACCCCGGCATCACCACCGTGAATGTGGACTGCTACGGCATCGGCCGGCAGGCTGCCCGCAGGCTAATCCAGATCATCCGTGGTGACGAGAAAAAGCGAGACCAGGAAATCGTTCTGACAGCCTATCGCGTGGTTGAGCGCGAAAGTACCTGAGCCCCCCGACATGAGGAAGAAGGGCGGTTCAATGGCCATGTTTCGCGAAACCATCAGCCTCACGCATGCCGGAGCGTTGAAGGCGGTCGCGGCCGGCTCGGCACGCGCGACCGCCATTGGCGTACCGCAATGTCTTGTGATCGTCGATGCGAGCGGCGAGACATTGGCCAGTCTGCGCATGGACGGTGCCCGGTTTCTCAGCCTGCGCACGGCACAAGCAAAGGCGCGCACGGCGGCGTCGGTCAACGCTGCTACAGGCGGCATGGCGCCCGATGCGGCGCTTTGTGCCGGGATCGCTTCGCAAGGTAGCGTGACCAATCTACCTGGCGGCCTGCCAATCCGCTTCGACGGCCGTCTGGCCGGTGGCATCGGAGTTGGTTCGGGAACCGGCGAACACGATTTCGACGTGGCTCGCGCAGCGTTGGCTGCGATTGGTGCCGACGTTGTTTGAGCTGCGCGCAACCGCGCGTTTAGCGGACTTTCAGAAGGCGATCTGCACCTTCATCGACTTGTTGCGGTCGCCGGCGACCTCGAAAGCGGCGATCGCCTCATCGATCGGATAGACCCCGGTCAGCAACGGTTTGACGTCGACGCGGCGCCGGTTGATCAAGTCGACGGCAAGTGCGAACTCGTCGTGAAAACGGAAGCTGCCGCGCATCTCGATCTCCTTGGCGACGATGAGGTTTTGCGGGATCGACAGGTCGCCGCCAAGGCCGAGCTGCACCAGCACGCCGCGCGGCTTCAGGACGTCGAGCCCGCCCCGCACGGCGCGCTCATTACCGGAGGCTTCGAACATCACATCGAAGCTGCCTTTGTCGACATTGTAGGCGGCGAGCTTGTCGCCCTCGGCAGCGACATTGATCGTGCGGTCGGCGCCGATCTCCGAAGCCTTGGCCAGCACGCCGTCCATGACATCGGTGGCAACGATCTCACGCGCGCCGTGGGCTCTTGCGGCGAGGATGCAAAGCGCGCCGATCGGACCGCTACCAGTGACAAGGACTCGCTTGTCGAGCAGCGATCCGGCGCGGTTCACCGCATGCAGCGTGACAGCGAAAGGCTCGGCGAAGGCGGCTTCGTTGATGGAAACGTCGTCGGCGACCTTGTGGCACTGCCACGCCTCGGCGACGAGGCGCTGACGGAAGGCGCCCTGGATGTGCGGCATCGGCATGGCGCTGCCGTAAAAACGCATGTTGAGGCACTGGTTCTGCATGCCTTGCAGGCAGTAGCGGCAGGCATTGCACGGCCGGCTTGGTGAGATTGCGACGCGGTCGCCGATGGCGAGAGAGGAGACGCCGCTGCCCAGCGCCCTGACCGTGCCGGCGACCTCGTGGCCGAGGATCATCGGTTCGCGCAGGCGGATCGCGCCGAAGCCGCCGTGGTTGTAATAGTGCAGATCCGAGCCGCAGATGCCGCCAGCTTCGACTGATATCTCGACTTGCCCCGTGCCGAGAGTCCCCGGATCGGTCTCTTCAATCCTCAAATCCTTTGCCGCGTGGATGACGATCGACTTCATGGCGGCGATCCTTTCTCAGACGACCGGTGTCAGCAAGGATCTTGCGCCGAAATGGGCGGCAAGATTATCGCGAACCAGCTGCCCCATCGCCTTGCGGGTCTCTACCGTACCACTGGCGTGGTGCGGTTGCAGTACGACGTTGGAAAGCCTCAGGAAGCGCTCGTCGATCGTCGGCTCGTTCCAGAACACGTCCAGCCCGGCGCTTTTGATCGTTCCCGATTCCAACGCCGTCAGCAGTGCCGTCTCGTCGACCGTGCTGCCGCGCGAAATGTTGATCACGATGCCGTCCGGTCCGAGTGCGGCCAATACCGCAGCATTGATGATGTGCTTTGTGCTGTCGCCGCCAGCCAGCGTGACGATCAGGAATTCGCTCGTTCGCGCCAGCTCGACCAGATCGCTGCAGAAGTCGTAAGGCAGGTCCTCGCGCTTGCGCACATCGAAATAGGCGATCTCGCAGTCGAAGGCCGCGGCGCGTTTGGCCACTGCCGCGCCGACACGGCCCATGCCCACAATGCCCAGCCTTTTTCCACAGACACGCGTGACCAGCCCCATATTCCCCTTGCGCCAGCTTCCATCGCGCACATAGGCGTCGGCCTGCGGGATTTTTCGCGCGACGGCAAGCAGCAGACCGATGCCGATGTCGGCCACGTCCTCGGTCAGCACATCAGGCGTGTTGGTGACGCGAATACCGTTGGCCCTGGCGTAGGCTAGATCGATGGCGTCGGTGCCGACGCCGTAGCAGGAAACAATCTCGAGCTTCGGCAGCTTCGCCATCAGCGCGGCGCTGGCGCCAAGCTCGCCCCGGGTGGCGATGGCGCGGATGGTGCCGGCATGGCTGGCGATCAGCGCATCCTTGTCCTGGACCTGCCAAAGCTTGTGAACGCGATAGGTGCGCTCGAGGTCCTCCATGTCCCATTCCGGATAGGGGCCAGTCATCAAAATGTCGGTCATGGCGCTCTCTGCTCCCAGTTCATTTTTTCCCATTGACTATGTTATCGATAACATCCATGTCAATAGGCATTGGCGAAGCGCAACGCAAATCGCGTCTGCTTCAGGACATCTCGCGGGAGGGCCCATGGGCAGTTCATTGTTCGACTTGACCGGCATGCGGGCGCTGATCACCGGGTCGGGGCAGGGCATCGGCCTGGCCCTGGCGGAAGGGCTGGCTGAGCACGGCGCTGAGATCGTGCTCAACGGCCGCACCGCCAGCAAAATTGAGGCGGCGGCGGATGCGCTGACAATGAGAGGCTTCAAAACCCATAGCGCTATCTTCGACGTCACAGATCATGCGGCTGTAGCGAACGGGGTCGCCGAAATCGAGGCTGGCATCGGCGCCATCGACATCTTGATCAACAATGCCGGCATGCAATTCCGCACGCCGCTCGAGGACTTTCCCGCCGACAAATGGGAGGAGCTGTTGCGGACCAACATCTCCAGCGTTTTCTTCGTCGGGCAGGCGGTGGCGCGGCACATGATCCCACGTAAGCGCGGCAAGATCATCAACATCGCTTCGGTGCAAAGCGAACTGGCGCGCACCAACATTGCGCCCTACACCGCCACAAAGGGCGCGGTGCGCAACCTGACGCGCGGCATGTGCGCCGATTGGGCCAAGCACGGGCTGCAGGTCAACTCCATTGCTCCGGGCTATTTCAAGACTCCGCTCAACAAGGCGCTGGTCGACAATCCCGAATTTTCGGCCTGGCTGACCAACCGCACGCCGGCAGGACGCTGGGGCGACGTCGGCGAACTGGTTGGTGCCGCGGTGTTCCTGGCTAGCCCGGCCTCTTCTTTTGTCAATGGACACACGCTTTATGTCGACGGCGGCATCACCACCTGCCTTTGAGCCTGCACTCATCGTCGTGATGGGTGTGAGCGGATGCGGCAAGACCAGCGTCGGCATCGAGATCGCCGCGCGGTTTGGCCTTGCCTTTGTCGAAGGCGACACGTTGCATCCGTACGGCAATGTCGAAAAAATGTCTGCGGGCATGGCGCTGACCGACGAGGACCGCTTGCCGTGGCTCGATCTGGTCGGCGCGGCCTTATGTCTGGCGGGCCAACAGGGCCGTGGCCTTGTCATCAGTTGTTCGGCGCTGAAGACATCGTACCGCGACCGGTTGCGTCAGGCGGCAAACGGACCGGTGTTCTTCGTGCATCTCGAAGGGACGCGCGCGGTGCTCCAGGCGAGATTGGCGGAACGCCGCGGCCATTTCTTTCCTCCGGCGTTGCTCGACAGCCAGTTCGCCGCACTGGAGAGTCCTGCCGGCGAGCCGCTGGTGGTCACCGTCGACATCGACGCTCCGGTGGACAGTATCGCAGATACGGCGCTGAATGGGCTTAGCGCCCTCGGCATCGTTCCGGCTGCCAAGTTGAAGAGAGAGGCACGTTGAGATGAGCCAAGCAGCGAAAGTCGCCGTCATCGGCGCCGGCATCATGGGATCGGCGATCGCCACAAGGCTGATCGAGACAAAGCAAGAGGTGACGGTGTTCGATCTCGACAAGGCCAAGGTCGCGGCGCTGACAGCCAAAGGTGCGGCATCGGCGGTGTCGGTTGCCGAGGCGACGCGGGCCAATGACTTCGTCATCCTCAGCCTCAACCATGCCGACATCGTGCGCGCGGTGGTGTTCGGCGAAGGCGGTGCCGCTGCCACAGCGTCGTCCGAAAAGCTGCTGATCGACATGTCATCAATTGATCCTGCCGACACCGCGCGGATGGCAAGAAAACTGTCGGCCGAGACGGGCATGAAATGGCTCGACTGCCCGCTGTCGGGCGGCGTTCCCGGCGCATTGGCCGGCCGGCTGACGGTGATGGCCGGCGGAGAGCGGGCCGACTTCGAACGCGCCCGCGCCGTGATGCAACATCTTTGCGCCAATTACACGTTGATGGGTCCAAGCGGGGCAGGGCAGACGACAAAGCTCATCAACCAGCTGTTTTGCGCGGTTCTGTTCCAGGCGGTTGCCGAAGCGGTCAAGCTTGCCGAGGCCGGCGGTGTCGATCCCCGGACGATCCCGGCGGCGCTCAAGGGCGGGCGCGCCGATTCCAGCATCATGCAGGAATTCATGACGAAGTTCGCCGCACGCGACTATTCGCCGACCGGCCGCATCGACAACATGCTGAAGGATCTGGATTCTCTGCAATCCTTCGCGCTGAAGACCAGGACGCCGCTGCCGATGACCGGGCAGGTCGTCGAGATCCACCGCCTCCTTTGCGCTGCCGGCTTGGGGCCGAAGGACTCGGCGGAGATGATGCGCCTGCTCGACGGTAAGTCCGCCTGATCGATCGCTCCGAATTTGATGCTTGACGCCCTGAAATGTTATCGATAACATAGTTTGGCGATCTCGGGAGGAACGCGATTGTGGCCCACGAAAAACTGATCGAGTTCAAGTCGATTACGAAGGAGTTTGGCGGCACCCGCGCTCTCTCCGACGTGACACTCGATGTCGGCAAGGGCGAGATCCTGGCGCTGCTCGGCGAGAACGGCGCCGGTAAGTCGACGCTGATCAAGACGCTTGCCGGGATCTACCGGCCTGATGGCGGCCAGATACTGTTTTGTGGCGAGCCCTATCACCATCACCCGCCACGTCCCAACCAGCGCCAGCCCGTGGCCTTCATCCATCAGGATCTCGGCCTGATCGAATGGATGACGGTCGGCGAGAACGTCGGCCTCGCCCAAGGGTTTTCACTGCGCTCCGGCCTCATCGATTGGCGCGCCACCGAGGAGCGGGCACGTGAAGCGCTGAAGCTGGTCGGTTGCGACTTCGATCCGACGACGCGCGTCCAGGATCTGACCCGGACCGAAAAATCACTGGTCGCGATTGCCCGCGCGCTAGCCACCGAGGCCGATGTGCTCGTGCTCGACGAACCGACGGCCAGCCTCCCAGCCGACGAGGTCGAGCGTCTGTTCGACGCGATACGCCCGCTCAAGCAGCGCGGCGTCGGCATGATCTATGTCTCACACCGGCTTGATGAAATCTTCCGCATAGCCGACAGGGTAGCGGTCCTGCGTGACGGCAGGCTGATCGGGCAGAAGCAGGTCGCCGACACTAGGCCGGAAGAACTGGTCGAGATGATCGTCGGCCGTCCGGTAAGCCAGGTTTTCTCCAAGGTAGAGACCGAGGCCGGTGAGACCATCTGTGCCGTCCGCGACCTGGTTTGCGTCGGCGCCGGCCCGGTGTCATTCGAGGTGCGCAAGGGCGAGCTGCTTGGTCTGGTCGGGCTGCGCGGGGCCGGGCAGGAACTGGTCGGTCGTGCTTTGTTCGGCTGCCAGCCATTTGCCGGCATGGTGACCATCCGCGGCGCCACGCCGGATCTGTCGAGCCCGATCGCCGCGATGGCGTCCGGCGTCGGGCTAATCGCGCGCGACCGCACCGAGGAATCGATCGCAGCTTCGCTGTCGATCCGAGAAAACAGCTTTCTTAATCCAGGCGCCGGGATGCGTGGCCTGTTCTCGTTCTTGGCGCCCCACAAAGAGGCAGCCCTCGCGCAAGCCATCGGCGCCTCGGTGGGCTTGCGCCCCAATGATCCGAACCTGCCGATCGAGGCATTGTCCGGTGGCAATCAGCAGAAAGTTGTGGTTGGGCGCTGGCTGCACACCGGCCGTACCTTGCTGATCGCCGAGGACCCGACAGCCGGCGTCGATGTCGGCGCCAAGGCCGAGATCTACCGGCTGATCGGACACGCGCTCGAAGCCGGCCTGGCGGTCGTCGTCGTGTCGACCGACTTCGAGGAGATCGCTCATATCTGCCATCGTGCCCTAGTGTTTTCGCGCGGCCGCATCGTGCGCGAACTGACTGGAAAAGACCTCACCACGTCCGCCGTGATCACCGCGGCATCGGCTTCCGAAGCCGCCTGATTTTTCTGGGAGCAAAGCCCATGCAATCGATCGAATCCAGCGCGCTTGAGCCGACCCGCGGTGAGATGGCCAGCCTATCCATGAGGCAGAAGATCGCCCGGCTTTTGCCTGTCTACGGGCTGGTGATCTTGACCGTGCTGTTGATCCTGCTGTTCTCGATCCTGCTGCCCAACACCTTTCCGACGCTGCTCAATCTGCGTTCGATCATTTCCGACAAGGCGATCATTGCGCTGTTATCACTGGCTGCGATGATGCCGATGGCGTCGGGTCGCATCGACCTGACAGTCGGCTATGGCATCGTCTTGTGGCACATCCTCGCCATCAGCCTGCAGACAATGTTCGGCTTCCCATGGCCGCTAGCGGTGCTGATTGTGTTGCTGCTCGGAGCCGCGACCGGCTTCCTCAACGGCCTGCTGGTCGAAGTCGCCCGCATCGATTCCTTCATCGCCACGCTCGGCACCGGCACCGTGCTCTATGCACTGGCGCTCTGGCACACGGGCGGCAGGCAAGTCGTTGGCGTTTTGCCCAACGGTTTTTATGCGCTTAACGGCACCATGGTGTTCGGGCTGCCAATCACCGGCCTCTATGTCTTGGCCATCGCCGTCGCGCTGTGGATCATCCTCGAATACCTGCCGATCGGCCGTTACGTTTACGCCATCGGCGCCAATCCAAAGGCTGCGGCGCTGAATGGCATTCCTGTGCGCCGCTTCGTCATCGGCGCCTTCGTCTCCTCGGGTTTCCTGACGGCGCTGACCGGCGTGCTGCTTGCCTCCAAACTGCGCATCGGCCAAGCGAGCGTTGGTTTGGAATATCTGCTGCCGGCGCTTGTCGGCGCCTTTCTCGGCTCGACCACCATCAAGCCTGGGCGCGTCAATGTCTGGGGCACGATGACCGGCGTCATCATCCTGGCCGTCGGCATTTCCGGCATCCAGCAGTTTGGCGGCTCCTTTTTCGTCGAGCCGCTGTTCAACGGGGTGACACTGCTCGTCGCCATCGGCATCGCCGGCTACGCCCAACGTAAGCGCGGTGCCGCCCAGCACGTCAGGATCAGGAACGCCCAGCCACCCGCGGAGTAATCGGCCCGCGCCGCACTCCCGGTGCCCGGAACCTATTCGGAATGACAGTATGAGCGACTACGAGATTCTGGACGACCGTTTCGGCAAGCTGATCATCGGCCATGCCAAGCTCGAACGGTTGTGGACCGGCAGCCGCTGGGCGGAAGGTCCTGTCTATGTGCCATCGGCAAAGCATTTGCTGTGGTCTGACATCCCCAACGACCGGCTGCTGCGCTACGACGAAACCGACGGCTCCGTCAGTGTCTTCGAGACGCCATGCAACAACCAGAACGGCCACACACTTGATCGCGAAGGCCGCGTCGTCGGCTGCGAGCATCGCGGGCGCCGGGTCTCCCGGCTCGAGCATGACGGCCGCTGGCAGGCCCTGATCGAAAGCGTCGATGGCAAGCGGTTCAATTCGCCCAACGATGTGGTGGTCAAATCCGACGGAACGATCTGGTTCACCGACCCCGTCTACGGCATCGATAGCCACTATGAGGGCAAGATCGCCAATCCAGAGATCGGTGGCTCTCACGTCTACCGATTTGACGAGGCCGCGGGCGAACTGACCACTGTCATCACCGATAGGGTGCAGCCGAACGGTCTCGCCTTCTCACCCGACGAGAAGATACTCTATGTCTCGGACACCGGCGCCAGCCATGTGCCGGGCCTGCCGCGCGCCATCCACGCGTATGGACTCGCTGACAACGGCCGCTCGGTTCGGGCAAGTGACATTTTTGCAGAATGTCGAGCCGGCATGTTCGATGGGTTCCGCGTCGATCGCGACGGAAACATCTGGTCGTCCAGCGCCGACTCGGTGCGGGTTTACGCACCGGACGGGACACTGATCGGCCGGGTGCTGGTTCCTGAACTGGTCTCCAATCTCTGTTTCGGCGGCCCCAAGCGCAACCGCCTCTACATCACTGCGCAGACATCGCTCTACGCCATCTACGTCAACGCCCATCCGGCCGGGGTTGGCCCGGTTGCCGGAGATATCAGTCGGTGAGGGGGCGCCGACGTTCCACCGCAACGTTCCAAATCGCACGCAAATTCTTGAAAGCTAAGGGAGGTACCAACATGCAACGCAGGACATTTTTAAACGCTTCCGTCGCCTGGATGGCGATGGCCATCGCTACTCCGGTTCTGTTCTCCGGTCAGGCGAGGGCGGACGCGATGGCTGATGCCATGGCGGTTGTGCAGAAGTATGCCCAGAAGGTCACGGCCTGGGACGGTCCGACCACTGGGCCGAAGGCGCAGCCCGGCAAGACCATCGTCATTTTGGCCGGCGACCTCAAAAACGGCGGCATTCTCGGCGTCACCACCGGTGTTGAGGAAGCCGCCAAAGCGATCGGCTGGGAGGTCAAGGTCATCGACGGCGCCGGCTCGATTGGCGGCCGCACCGCCGCTTTCGGCCAGGCGATGGCGCTGAAGCCCAACGGCATTGTCATCAACGGTTTCGACGCCGTCGAGCAGGCGCCGGCACTGGAGCAGGCCAAGGCCGCCGGCATTCCGCTGGTGTCCTGGCATGCCGGCCCGGTGATCGGACCTGATGAAAGAGCCGGCGTCTTCGCCAACGTGTCGACCGACGCCATGCAGGTCTCCACCGCCGCCGCCGACTGGGCCTATGCCGACGCCAAGGGCAAGCCCGGCGTCGTCATCTTCACCGACTCGACCTATGCGATTGCCATCGCCAAGGCCGACAAGATGAAGGCCGAGATCGAGCGGCTTGGCGGTAAGGTGCTCGAATATGTCGACACGCCGATCGCCGAGACTTCGCAGCGCATGCCACAGCTGACGACCTCACTGCTGCAGAAATACGGCGATGCCTGGACGCATTCGTTGGCCATCAACGACCTCTATTTCGATTTCATGGGTCCTTCGCTCGCGGCTGCCGGCAAGGCCGGCACCGATGCGCCGATCAATGTCGCCGCCGGCGACGGCTCGGAATCAGCCTATCAGCGCATCCGCGCCGGCCAGTTTCAGAAGGTGACGGTGGCCGAGCCGCTCAACCTGCAGGGCTGGCAGTTGGTCGACGAACTGAACCGCGCCATGGCCGGCGAAAAATGGTCTGGCTATCTGTCGCCGCTGCATGTGGTGACGGCCGACAATGTCGAGTTCGACGGCGGCCCCAACAATTCGTTTGATCCCGGTAACGGCTACCGCGACGAGTACAAGAAAATCTGGGGCAAATAGCATCGTCAACGCGGGCGTTTCAGGCGATGCGCCCGCAAGCCTTCCCGCCGGCATCCGCTCGCAAAGGCTTTGGTGTGCAAATGCAAGCAAATCAGGAACCATCGCGATGATCATCCGCTACGCACTCTTTGAAGGTGAGATCCACGCCGGACGCGAGAGTGAGTTCCGACATTTCGTCAGGGAGCGGTTGGTGCCCCTGTGGACGCAGTTTCCGGGCGCCGAGGAAGTGCGCGTGCTGGACGGCACGGCTCGTGACGACGGCGCGCCGGGCTATGCCATGGCGCTCGCCATCCGCTATCCCGACATGGATACTTGTAACAAGGCGCTTCAGTCCAGCGTGAGATTTCAGAGCCGCGACCTGACCAGCGAACTTCTCAAGATGTTCACCGGCCGCGTCCATCACCATGTTTTCGAGGCCAATGAATACGCCATTGCCTAGCGCGGCGTCGGTGGTGGGGAGTTCGGACACGCCAAGCCGACGCGGCTTTGGCCCTTGCCTTGGGCCAATCGGGGCGAATTTGAGTCATTTTACGCTTGGTTCACACCTCACGGCAGTGGTCTCCCGAACCAGCGACCATCTGCTCTCGCTTCCGGTCAATCGCTATCACGCAATAATAGTTCCAGCCGCCGAACTTCGCGCATAAGGCAGCGGAATTCGCTGCTGCCCCTAGAGGACCCCCTCAAGCCGCCGGCTGCATTGCCGCCCTCTCCAGCATGCCGAACAGGTCGCGCGGCTCGTCGGGGTCGGCGAGCAGGTCGAGCTCCTCGTAGAGGCCGGTCGCCTGGAGCTGGTCGCGGACATAGCGCAGCGCCGAAAAATCCTCGGTGGCGAAGCCGACGGAATCGAACAGCGTGATCTGTTCGGGCGCCTTGCGGCCCTCAGCCTGGCCGGTCATCACCTGCCACAGCTCGGTCACCGGATGGTCGGCGTCGAGCTGCTGGATCTCGCCCTCGACGCGCGTCTGCGGCGGGAACTCGACGAAGATGTCGGAGCGCAGCAGGATGTCGCGATGCAACTCGGTCTTGCCGGGGCAGTCGCCGCCGACCGCGTTGATGTGGACGCCGGTGCCGACCATGTTGTCGGTGAGAATGGTGGCGTACTGCTTGTCGGCCGTCACCGTGGTGATGATGTCGACGCCTTCCACCGCATCCTGGCCGGTCGAACAGATGATGATGTCGAAACCCTTGCCGGCCAGGTTGCGGGCGCATTTTTGCGAAGCCTGGCGGTCGATGTCGTAAAGCCGCAGCCGGTCGATGCCGGTGAGCGCCTTGAAGGCGATGGCTTGGAATTCGGACTGGGCACCGTTGCCGATGATGGCCATGACGCGCGATCCCTTAGGCGCCAGATATTTGGCCGCGAGGGCAGAGGTGGCCGCGGTGCGCAGCGCCGTCAGGATCGTCATTTCAGTGAGCAGCATCGGATATCCGGAGCCGACATCGGCGAGCACGCCGAAGGCGGTGACCGTCTGGCGGCCCTCGCGCATGTTCTTCGGATGGCCGTTGACATATTTGAAGCCGTAGAGCCGGCCGTCGCTGGTCGGCATCAGCTCGATGACGCCGTCATGGCTGTGCGAGGCGATGCGCGGCGTCTTGTCGAACAGCTCCCAGCGGCGGAAATCCTCCTCGATATAGGCGGCGAGCTCGGTGAGGAAGCGCTCGACGCCGATGGCGTGCACCAGCTTCATCATGCGGTCGACGCTGACGAAAGGGACGATGGCAAGGCGCGAAGGCTGGCTCATGGTCAGAGGCTCCCGGAATGGCTGCGGGTCGGGCGGTCCATAATGCGGCGGCCCATCAGGCTGGCGGTGAGGTCGACCATCAGGGTCGCGGTGCGGCCGCGCTCGTCGAGGAACGGGTTCAATTCGACCAGGTCGAGGCTGGAGACCAGGCCGCTGTCGGACAGCATCTCCATCACCAGATGCGCCTCGCGGAAAGTGGCGCCGCCGGGAACGGTGGTGCCGACGGCCGGCGCGATCGAAGGGTCGAGGAAATCGACATCGAGGCTGAGATGCAGGAGGCCGTTCTCATTCTCGACGCGGGCCAGGAAGGCGCGCAGCAGCGGCGCGATGCCGTACTCGTCGATGGCGCGCATGTCGTGCACGGTGACGCCGGCTTCAGTGATCGCGCGGCGCTCGGCCGGATCGACGCTGCGCAGGCCGATGGCGCAGATGCGGGCCGGGTCGACGACTTCAGGCAGATCCGGGAAATAGCCCTTGAAGCCCGCCTGCCCGCTCGCATAGGCGAGTGGCACGCCATGCAGATTGCCGCTGGTGGTGGTGTCGAGCGTGTGGAAATCGGGATGGGCGTCGAGCCACAGCACGAAGAGCGGCCGGCGGCGCTCGGCGGCGCGGCGCGCCACGCCGGAGACGGTGCCGGCGGAGATCGAGTGGTCGCCGCCAAGGAAGATCGGCATGGCGCCGCGCGAAGCCGCATAGGCCGTCTCGGCGATCGCCGCCGTCCAGGCGGAAATCTCGGGCAGCGCCTTCAGCGCGAGGTTACCATGGGCCACCGGGCGGGCCACGGCCTTCTCGACCGCGCCCCAGTCCTCGACCTCATGGCCAAGATCGGCCAGCACTGAGACCAGCCCCGCCGTGCGCAGCGCGCTCGGCCCCATCTCGCATCCCATCCTGCCCGCACCGTCCTGTACCGGCGCGCCAACGATCCTGCAGCGCATGATTTCTTTCCGCCCTCGCGATTGATTGGACAATTGGACCACCGCTGCCTGGCGGTTTGAACAGGAAGAATTGGCATTTCGGCAAGAGCAATCTACCGTATTGCGCATATGACTTGATCGAAATGGACAATCATGGATGCGTTGGACGAACGGCTGGTGACGCTGCTGCGGCATGATGCGCGGCGCAGCATTTCCGATCTCGCGGTCGATCTGGGCGTCTCGCGCGCGACGGTGCGGGCGCGCATGGAGCGGCTCGAAAGATCGGGCGAGATCATCGGCTATACGGTAGTGCTGCGCGCCGATGCGGTTGACCAGCGGATGCGCGGCGTCATGATGATCGAGATCGAGGGCCATGCCGCGGATCGCGTCATCAGGGCGCTCGGCGGCTTTCCCGAGGTCTCCACCGTTCACACCACCAACGGCCGCTGGGACCTTGTGGTCGAACTCGGCACCGCCTCGCTGACCGATTTCGATGCGGTGCTGCGCCGCATCAGGCTGATCCCCGGCATTACCGGCAGCGAAACCAGCCTTCTCCTGGCCACGCCCAGGACGACGAGGGCGCGACTCACTTAGCTGCGGCGTCTATTCGGATTTGGTCTTATCCAGTGACATTTCACCCACCAAATTGGCTGCACACCGCACTGGCTCCTCCAGCCATGCACGGGCATCGGCGCAAATGACGTTCGACAGGTTCCGTGCCTTATGGAGGAGAAAATGCCATGACTTTCCATTTTCGCAAAGTCGGATTGCATAATGGTTTCTCGACTGCCGTAGGGAAGCAAGGCAGTTTCAAGCAATGCGCATGCATGACATTTCTCGGAATTCGAAGCAGGTGCGCGGCTTCAGGAGCAAAAGGTGGCACTAATGAAGATAACCGGCCTGGATCATGTGGTACTCACCGTCAGGGATATGACGGAGACCATCGATTTCTACCAGCGCGTACTTGGCATGCGCCATGTGGTGTTCAGAGGCGCATGTCATCCGCAGTGGCGGCGCCGCGAGATTTTATGCCGTTTCCCGGTAGTGCCCCAGAGACACTTCGGTCGTGTAGTTCTCCTTCATGAAGTTGATGAAGTTGTCCCTGAACTGGCGCGTGTGCGCATGCGCGAGGCTGTCGGCGCGATCGACATCCCTGGCTTTGATCGACGCCAGCATCAGATGGTGCTCATCGGTGAGGAGATAGCCTTCATGGGTTCTCTCCAGAAACTCAAAATGCATGTGGAGCATCCGCCGACCTTGATCCAGAAGCCGCTCATAGAACGAGGCCAAATAGGGATTGCGGCCGGCACGAGCGATTGCCATGTGGAATTGCTTGTTGGTTTCCGACATGACGAGATGATCGCCGGATTTCACGGCGGCCTCGAATTCCCGCTGGCGCCGCGCAATTGCCTTCAGATCGGCCTCTGTCCGCAGTTCGGCGGCCAGCCGCGTATTCATGCGTTGAGCGATATCGAGGGCCTCGACATATTTGGGGAACGTGGCGATCTCGATCGGCGCGACTATCGTGCTGCGGTTGGGCAGCGTGACCACCAATTCCTCGCCTGAGAGCCTGATCAGCGCTTCGCGCACTGGTGAGCGCGATAGACCAAATCGCTCCGACAGCGTCGTTTCATCGAGCAGGTGACCCGGGGCCATGGTCAGCGACAGGATTTCGGTCCGCAGCGTGTCGTAGACCTCTTTCCAGCCGGCGCCCTTGGCACGCTTCGTTTCGACTTCTGCGGTCAACGGAATCTCCTTTTTCGCAACCGGGACGCTACTCGCAAGATCATGCGTTGTCGACACGTTGTTTTTTCCACTTGACTTTGTCGACTGTCTGTCGACATATCTGATCCTGTCGACACTATGACGACAACAGGCAAAGTCAAGATCGGCCCGAGCCGACATCCGGAACCGCGCACCGCGTGCGCTCTACGCAAAGGGAACAACGATGCTCATGAAAATGCTCTCGTCCGCACTGCGGGCGCTGCCTGCCTTGGCACTCATGACTGGTATTTCGACAGGCGCCGCGCATGCCCAGGCTACCGAAGGCTATTGGCAAAAGGTGCAGCAGACCGGCGTCTTGCGATGTGGCGCTGCGGTCGCCCCTCCCTACATCATGCGCGATCCGGCGAGCGGGGAATATTCCGGATTTTTTGCCGACCTGTGCCGTGAATTCGCCGACGCGCTGAAGGTCAAGCCAGAATTCGTCGACACCACCTGGGACAACATCGTCGCCGGGCTGCAGGCAGGCAAATGGGATATGTCGCTGGCCCTAAACCGCACGCCGGCCAGGGCAATGGCGGTGAACTTCTCGATTCCGGCGATGGAGTACCAGATCTCGCTGGCCTACAACAAAGACAACAGCAAGATCCCTGCAAATCCCGCTTCGATCGCCGATATCGACAAGCCAGATGTCACGCTAGCCGTGATGTCGGGAACTGCCCAGGACAAGGCCATTTCTGCCGCGGTGAAGAAGGCGCAGATCCTGCGCCTGCCGGGCAATGATGAAACTCGTCTTGCTGTTACCTCGAAGCGCGCGGACATCCTGGTCGACGCTTCCGATACCAACCAGCTGTTCACCCAGTCCAATCCGAGTTGGGCCGTGGCCTACGACCCCACGCCGGCGCTTGCCAATCAAGGCGTGGCGTTCGGCTTGCCGCGCGATCTGTCGTTCTCCGACGTCGAAGTCGTCAACATCTTCCTGGAGGAGAAAGTCGCCACGGGTGAGGTCGATGCGCTCATCCACAAGGCCGTCGATGAGGTCCTGAAGGCCGGGAACTGACAATGCGCGGGGCTGCTTTGCAATACGAGCAGCCCCACGATCCCCGGTTTGTCCGACCTCGATGGGATATTGCCATGCCTGCAACCGAGAATGCGGCTCTCGTGAGGGTCAGTGACCTGCACAAGGGCTATGGCCCGAATCTGCAGGTCCTCAAAGGCCTGAATATCGAAATGAAGGCGGGCGAGCGCCTTGTCGTCATCGGTCCGAGCGGTGGTGGAAAAAGTACATTACTGCGCGTGCTGATGGGATTGGAACGTATCGACAGCGGCTCGATCACCTTCGGCGGCAAGTCTTACATCACCTCGTCGGCGCCGGCGCACAAGACAGCAATCGACCACAAGGTTCGTCGATCGATCGGTATGGTATTTCAGCACTATACGCTGTTTCCCCACCTCAACGTTCTGCAAAACCTCATTCTTGCACCCTGCAAGGTCCGCGGTGAGACCAAGGCTGTGGCCACGGAGCGAGCGACCGCACTTTTGACGCGTTTTGGCCTGGAGCCGAAGATCGCGGCCTACCCAGCGCAGCTTTCCGGTGGCCAGAAACAGCGCGTGGCCATCGCCCGAGCCCTGATGCTTGACCCCAAGCTGATGCTGTTTGACGAAGTGACATCGGCGCTCGACCCGGAACTGGTCGGCGAGGTAGAACAAGTGATCCTGCAGCTCGCCAGGCAGAACATGCCGATGATGATCGTGACCCACGACATGTGGTTCGCCAAGAACATCGCTTCGCGCGTGCTCTTCTGCGCCGGCGGCGTCATCGTCGAGGACGGTCCACCCGAACAAGTACTCGGCTCTCCCAAGGAAGAGCGCACCAAGGACTTCATCGACCGCGTTTTCCACATCAGGCAGTAGGAGGGGGCCGTGAATTATTCCTTCGATCTGCAGGCTGTCACACGCAACCTGCCCCCCCTTTTCGACGGGTTGGTTGTGACGCTCCAGCTGACGATAGCTGCAAATCTCATCGGGCTGACGCTCGGCTTCGTGGTTGCCTTGCTGATTATGAGCCGCTGGGCAGTGATCCGGCTCCCGGCGACACTGTTTGTCGAATTCTTCCGCTGCACGCCGGCAATCGTTCAGATAGTCTGGTTTTTCTATTGCGTGCCGATGCTGTTCAACGTGTTTCTCGGCTCGATGACCATGGGAATTTTGGCCCTCGGTTTTAACCTGACCACGTTCAACGCCGAGGCTTACAGAGCCTCGATCCAGGCAGTTCCTCGCGAGCAGATTGACGCCGGCATCGCGCTCGGTCTCAATCCCTGGCAGCGCATCCTCTACATCGTGCTGCCAACTGCATTCCGGGCATCGGTGCCCGTACTGCTGACCAACGGCATCGTCATTTTCCAGCAAAGCGCGCTGGTGGCGATCGTCGCGGTTCAAGACCTCATGTATCAGGGCAAGACGCTCGCGACCGAAACATATCGGCCGATCGAGACTTTTACCGTCGTGGCGCTGATCTATTTCGCCGTCTCGTTTCCGGTCACGCAGATCGTCGGCTATCTCGAGCGTCGACGCGAAGCGATGGCAAGCTGAGGGCCGGGCCATGAACCTCGATTTTCACGTTCTGGTGCGGTTCGAATATGCGCTCTTGCTTGGCCTGTGGACGACGCTCAAGCTGACGCTGGTTTGCGTCGCTCTGGGCTGTGCACTGGGCTTTCTGCTCGGCCTGTCCAGGACATCCCCCAGCCGCCTGCTGCGCGCGGTATCCAGCGTCTATGTCGAGTTTTTTCGTGGCACGCCGGTTCTCATCCAGCTGTTCTGGATTTTCTTCTGCCTGCCGCTGCTGCTAGGCATTGAGCTCTCCAACTTTGTTTCGGGAGTCATCGCGCTCTCGCTCTATATGGGCGCGATCACGAGCGAGACGTTTCGCGCGTCCCTGAAATCGGTCGGCAAGGAGCAGATCGACGCCTGCGTGGCACTGGGGCTGCCGCGCTGGACCCAGATCACCAGCGTTGTTCTGCCCCAAGCGGTGCTGCGGGCCATCCCAACCCTGTTGTCAAACTGCATCAGCCTCTTCAAGGAAAGCGCGCTGGTCTCGGCGGTAGGCATGGCCGACCTGATGTTCGTCGGCCAGAACATTTCGAACAATACCGCGCATCCCGTCGAGGTTTTGACTGTAGTCGCCCTGATCTACTTCGTCATCGCCTTCCCGCTGACCCGCGCCGTGACGCTCATCGAGCGCCGCATTCTGACCAAACTCGCCATCTGACGCGTCCGGAAAAGGCGCTTCCTACCAGGAGACAATGATGAAACTTAGAGGTGTAATGCCAGCACTCGTTACCCCGTTTGGCGACGACGGCAAGATCGACTTCAAGCAGTACGAGAAGCTGCTGAACAAGCTTCGCAATGATGGCGTCAAGGGTTGGGTGCCGTGCGGCTCGACCGGCGAATACAACGCCATGACTTCGGATGAACGGGCGTCCGTACTGAAATTCGTGGCTGATTTCGCCAACAAGGACGAACTGCTGATCGCCGGCACAAATGCAGGATCGACCTGGGAGGTCATCGAGCACACCAGGCGCGCCCGAGACCTCGGCTACGACACGGTTCTACTGTCGGCGCCGTTCTATGCTACGCCTGCTCCGAACGAACTGATCGGCCATTATCGTTCCGTCCTCGACGCCGTCGACGTTGACATCGTCGTCTACAACTACCCGCCGAAAGTCGGAGTCGAGGTCGGGCTCGACGTGCTCGATGCCTTCGTTGACGAGCCGCGCATTCTCGGCATCAAGGAGTCCGGTGGCAACCTGCTGCGCGCCATAGACATCCGCTCGCGCTATGGCAGCCGCTACCAGGTGACCAATGGCTCCGACGACCAGACGCTCGACTTCTATCTCTGGGGCGCGACGTCGTGGATCTGCGGCCCAGCCAATTGCATGGCCAAGGCCTGCGTCGATCTGGTGAACACGATCGAAGGCGGCGACTGGCTAGGCGCGCGCGACATGATGCAGGTCATCTACGGCGCGATGTCCAGTCTCGAAACGGGGAAGTTCGTCCAGAAGGTCAAATATGGCTGCGAACTGGCCGGCACGCCTGTCGGCCTGGGCCGCAAGCCGCTGCTGGCGCTGACGGACGAGGAAAAATCCGCTTTCCGCAAGGCCATAGAACCTGTGATCGGGTAAAACGATGTCTGGCGCGGGCACAGAGCAAATCGCGGTTGTCGGCGCCGGCATCATCGGCGTGGCTATTGCCTACGAGTTGCAGCGCCGCGGCAAGAGCGTGACGCTGATCGACCGCGACAAGCCCGGCCTCGGCGCATCCTTCGGCAACATGGCGAGCATCGCCGTCACCGAATTCATGCCGGCGTCGCGCCCTTCGGTGTGGGCTCAGATGCCCAAATGGCTTCTCGACCTCGAGGGGCCGGTGCGAGTGCGGCCCTCCTATCTGCCGAGGCTCACGCCATGGTTCCTGCGCTTTCTCGAAGCCAGCCGTCCGTCGCGCGTCCGCGAACTCGAGGCGGCGGGTGCCGCGCTGTGCAAGCGGGTCTACGACGACCTCCTGCCGATGCTCGATGCGGCAGGGCTTTCCGATATGCTGACGGACGAAGGCTGCCTCAGCCTCTATACCGACGAGGCCGAGTTCAAGGCCGACCGTGAACACATTGAGGTCCTCGAACGTTTCGGCTTTCCGCACGAGGTGCTCGGCGCTAATGCGCTCCGCGCTCTTGAGCCGGCGATCACGACGAAGATCGGCCGCGCGGTGTTGTTTCCGCAAAACCGCTCGGTGCGCGACCCCTACAGACTTGTCGTGTCGCTGGCTGAGCGTTTTCTTGCACTCGGCGGCCGAATGGAAACCGGCGAGGTTGCCGGCTTCGACCGTTCGGGTGACAAGCTGGAAGCCATCCGCCTCAAAGACGGGCGCCGCATTGCGATCCCGTCGGCTGTGCTGTGCGCCGGTGCCCATACCGGACGTCTGTCCAGGCTTCTGGCCGAACATATTCCGCTCGAAACCGAACGCGGCTACCACACGCAGATCATGGCACCCGGGATCTCCATGCGGCACTCCATCATCTGGCCCGCGCGCGCCTTCATGGTGACGCCAACGGCCGGCGGCATCCGGGTCGGCGGCACGGTGGAGATGGCCGGTCTCGATGCGCCGCCCGACTACAGGCGCGCCAAGGTGCTGCTGAAGCGCGCATTGGAAGCGCTGCCCGACCTGCAGGCAAACACAACGACCGAGTGGATGGGCCACCGGCCGGCGCTGCCCGATACGGTGCCGATCATCGGCCCATCAGCGAAGACAGGCGGGGTCTACTACGCCACCGGCCATGGCCATCTCGGTCTGACCTATGCCGCCACCACGGCCCGCCTCATAGCCGATCTCGCCGCGGGCAAAAAACCGCCGATCGACCTTCGCCCCTATCGCGTCGACCGGTTCTAGCGGAGCCAAGCATGAGTACGCTACGCCCAACCATCAAGAGACAATCAGATGCGGACTGACCTCTATATCGACGGACAATGGTGCAAGCCCATCAAGGGCGGCACCTTCGCGGTCATCAATCCTGCCAGCGAGGAGATCATCCATCATGCGCCCGCCGGCACGGCCGAAGACATCGACGCGGCAGTGACGGCCGCCCGCAGGGCCTTTGATGAAGGCCCTTGGCCGCGGCTGTCGGGCGGCGAACGCGCCAGGTATCTTCGTGCCATCGCCGATGGAATTCGGACTCGCCAGGCCGAACTGGCGCAGCTCGAAGTCATTGACAATGGCAAGCCCTTGCCCGAGGCCGACTGGGATGTGGCGGACGCCGCCGGCTGCTTCGATTTCTATGCCGGTTTGGCCGAGGGGCTGGATGCCAACGGGGCCGAGCCGATCGCGCTTGCGGATGCCCGCTTCGCGTCCAGGGCGGTGAAGGAGCCGATCGGCGTCGCCGGCGCCATCATCCCGTGGAACTACCCGTTGCTTATGGCCTCCTGGAAGGTCGCACCGGCTCTGGCAGCCGGCTGCACCATGGTGCTCAAGCCGTCCGAACTGACGGCGCTTGAGGTCGGCGCCATCGCCGATGATGTTGGGCTGCCCGCTGGCGTGCTCAACATTGTGACCGGCTTTGGAATGGATGCCGGCCAGCCCCTGATCGACCACAAGGATGTCGACAAGCTGGCCTTTACCGGCTCGGTGCCGACCGGATCAAGGGTCATCGCGGCGGCGGCGCGTGACATCAAGAAAGTCAGTCTCGAACTTGGCGGCAAATCGCCGTTCCTGATCTTCGACGATTCCGATGTCGAAAAGGCCGTTGAATGGATTCTGTTCGGCATCTTCTGGAACCAGGGCCAGGTCTGCTCCGCGACCTCGCGCGTGCTCGTCCAGGACGGCATATATGACAGGCTTCTGCGGCGGCTCGTCGAGGAAACCCGGAAGATCAAGATCGGTGACGGGCTGGCGACTGGAACGTTGCTCGGGCCGCTTGTGTCCAAGCGTCAATACGATCAGGTGCTCAGCGCGATCGACGAAGCGCGTAGCGCCGGCGCCACGATAGCGGCCGGCGGCCAGCGGGCGCCGGGGTTCAACAAGGGCTACTATATCGAGCCGACGATCATCATCAACGCACCGCTCGACAGCGATGCCTGGCGCGAAGAGATTTTTGGTCCGGTCGTCTGTGTGCGCTCCTTCTCGACCGAAGCCGAAGCGGTCGCGCTGGCCAATGACAGCCGCTTCGGGCTGGCCGCCGCTGTCATGTCGGCCGACGACGAGCGCACCGAGCGCGTGGCGGCGGCGCTTCGCGCCGGCATCGTCTGGATAAACTGTTCGCAGCCGACTTTCACAGAAGCGCCCTGGGGTGGCTACAAGCAATCGGGCATCGGCCGCGAACTGGGGCGGTGGGGCCTGGAAAACTATCTTGAGACCAAGCAGATCACCCGGATGACTGGCAAGGACCCATGGGGCTGGTACATCAAATGAATTCTCTTTCGGCCCCCAATTGGCAACGGTCCATCGAACTGCTGCAGGTGCACTGCCAGGGCGAGATCGGCAAGGTGATCGTCGGCGGCGCGCCAGAGATTCCCGGCGCGACGATGCTCGACAAGATGAACTACATCAACAGCGTCGACGACAGCCTGCGCCGCTTCGTGACCTTTGAGCCCAGGGCCAGCGTCGCCATGTCGGTGAACCTGCTTGTCGCCCCCTGCCGGCCGGACACGGACGCCGGCTTCATCGTGCTGCAGGCCGACCTGGCGCATCCGATGTCGGGAAGTAACTGCATCTGCGTCGTGACCGCGCTGCTGGAATCCGGCCGCGTGACTATTCAGGAGCCGGAAACCGTCGTCCGGCTGGACACACCAGCCGGCTTGATCGTCGCCCACGCTCGCTGTTCGAACGGCCGCTGTCTTTCCGTCAGCCTCGACAATGTGCCGGCCTTCGTCGAGGCCCTCGACCAGACAATCGAAACGCCGCGCTGGGGGCGTCTCAAGGCCGATATCGCCTACGGCGGCGTCTACTATGCCATCGTCGATGTCGAACAGGTCGGGCTTGAAATCGCGCCACGCCACGCTCGCGCCCTTGCCGAAGCCGGCATCGAATTGAAGGCGTTGCTGGCGGAGCAAATCTCGGTGCAGCATCCCGAATTGCCCAACATCGACGAGATCGCCTATGTGATGTTTCGCGGACGCGACGACGACGGCGCGGTGCGCACCTGCACCACGCTGAAACCCGGCCGTGTCGACCGCTCGCCATGCGGCACCGGCAGCTCTGCCAATCTGGCGGTGCTGCACGCAAGGGGCGAGCTCCAGATCGGCGATGTGCGCAAGTCGCGATCCATCATCGGTGGCGAGTTTCTCGCAGAGGCGATCGGCCTGACCATGGTCGGTGACAGGGCTGCGGTGCTACCCAGGATCACCGGTCAGGCATGGATCTATGGCCGGGAACAATTGCGCCTGGACGACGATGACCCGTTCGCCTTTGGATTTGCGCTCTCCGATAGCTGGGGACCGCAGGTCGACGAACTCGGTTGATTGGAGATTCAATGTCGTCCCACAGCAAACCTCTGAGCGGCCAGACCGTTCTTGTGACTGGTGCTTCCGGCGCCATCGGCAGCGCGATTGTCCAAGAGCTCGTGCAGGAAGGTGCCCGCCCGATCATTCACTATGGCCGGGACCAGCACGGCGCGGACATCCTCCTCAACCAGATTGGCGGGGCCGGATGGACGGTTCAGGCAGACTTGGCCTCCGCTGAGGGGCCAATAGGGTTGTGGAACCAGGCCGTCGGGCTTGCCGGCCGTGTCGACGCCATTGTGAACAATGCGGGCGTGCGCACCGAGATTTCCGTCGAGGCTGATCTCGACGACTGGCAAGCGGCCTGGCGCCGGGAGTTTCAGCTCGACTTTTTCGCCGTTACCGACCTTTGCAAGGCTGCGATCCTTCACTTTCGAGCGCATGGCGGCGGCCGCATCATCAACATGGCGAGCCGCGCCGGCCAGCGCGGCTACAGTGCCGAAGCGATGCCCTATGGCGCGGCCAAGGCGGCGCTCATCAATCTCACCAGATCGATCGCCCGCAGTTTCGGCGCCGACGGCATTGTGGCGATAGCGATCGCGCCAGGCTGGGTGCGGACGCAAATGGCTAGGGAATTCGTGTCGCGCTTTGGCGAAGCGGCGGCGGTCGCCGACATTCCAATCGGTAGGATGGCGGAGCCATCCGAAATCGCCGAGCTGGTGAGCTTTGCGCTGCGCCCCTCGCAACGCTCGCTCAGCGGCGCAACGCTCGACGTCAACGGCGCCAGCTACATCAGATGAAATGCCTTCAGGATCCAAGAGGTTTGAAATGAAGCGGTTCGAACAAAAGGTCGCCATCGTCACGGGTGGCGGTGGCGGGATCGGATCGGCGATTTCACATCGCCTCGCCGATGAAGGCGCCTTTGTCGCGGTTATCGACATGGACCTGAGCTCGGCTGGTTCCGTGGCCTCCGACATCTCCGCGAAAGGCGGCAAGGCGCGCGCAATCTGTGCCGATATTTCCAACGCGGTTGCCTGCGCCGATCTGGTTGCGGATGTCCTGCGCATCAACGGACGCATCGATATTCTTGCTAACAACGCCGGCATCAACCGGCGCGGCAACCTGCTCACTCTAACCGAAGGCGACTGGCACGCCTGCTTTGACGTCAATCTGCACTCGATGTTCTACCTCTGCCGGGCCGTGCTGCCGCACATGATCGAGCGTGGCGGTGGTGCGATCGTCAACACCGCATCACAATGGGGGCTGCATCCCGCGCCCAACCATATCGCATACAATGTGACGAAAGCCGCGGTTGCGTCCTTCACGCAGAACCTCGCCCGCGATTACGCGCCGCACAAGATCCGCGTCAACGCCGTGTGTCCGGGCGAGATCCACACGCCGATGCTGGAGGCTGGCGTGAAGCGCTCCGGCAGAACGATTGCCGACCTCGACAGGCTTGTCCCATTCGGCCGGATTGGAAAGCCAGAGGAAGTCGCAGCACTCGTTGCCTTCCTCGCGTCGGACGAAGCCCAGTTCATGTGCGGATCGCTTGTCGAGATTACTGGTGCACAGGCCGTGGCTTGAACCCTGATGCTGGTGGATGGCGACCAGCATAAAAAGATTGCCGGCATTCCGCTCCTGGATTTACGCCGTGCATGTCACGCGCAACATCCGCAACTTTGACTTTTCGATCAGCCTCTATCGACAGCTCGCGCACCCGTTCGCGCAGCACATTCTCGTGGAGATCGAGGTCGCGGGCAGCCTGGGCCACCGCAACGCCCCGATCCTTGATCAATCTCACCGCCTCAATCTTGAACACGCGGCTGAACTTCCTTCTTTGCATTCCAACTCTCCAGTTCCGTTAAACACCTTATCTCGGTGTCCGAAAAACCGGCAGCAGGCCATTTCGGTGCACGCCGGAATGCCTCCTGACCGTTTAGCGGATCTGACACGTCGTTGCGTCGGAAGTAAATCCTGCTCAGTTTCACAGAGAGCTATGGCGTACTATGGCGTGCAAATCGGCGGGGTCTGCTTCGCGCCATGACAGCCGTTCAAAGGCCAAGGCCTCGCAAGACGGCGCCCGCTCATGTGGGCAGATCAACTTGCGCATAAAGCCGCCGTCACTCGGCTGCATGCTTCTCCAGTCTCTCGAATACAAAAAGCTTGCCTTTACGCGCGCTGTCTTCAAGCGGGTACGCCTTCGCCAGGTGCGCCGCAATGGCGCTGGCCAGCATGCAGCCCGTCCCGCGCATCGATGCGGCAAGGCGCGGCGTATCGAAGCGGATCGGTTCTTGATTGGAGCGCAATAGGATGTCGGTCGATCGGGGTCCCGATGCATGACCGCCCTTGATCAGCACGGCCTGCGTACCCGCGCCCAGCAATTCCTGGCCCTGCCTGACCGCGCCGCCCTCGTCGGCAGCGCGCTCTGCGCCCACAAGCAGCGCCAGTTCGATGATACGAAGGGTATGGCTGGGCGAACGACCCACTGATTGTTTTTGTTGAAAAGACGGCGGCCCTCCAGGTCCACCAAAAGACCGATCTAAGTAATTGATTTGCTGCATTCTTTTGAGAGGGCCCCACAATGTGGACTCGAACCCCTCCCTCCGACCAAAACTAACCCCCCAGCGATTTTCCTCGCGATCTCAGAGCCGCCCGAGCCGATATTAGGTTGTCCGAGGGGTCGAATCGCTAAAGCGTTACCGTGTTTCCTACATTTGGAAACGCTAGGTTTTCCACGACGCGACGGAAGCTTTGCGCGTCAATGTCGGCCATAGTGATCCGGTTTTCCGCTCTCCGAAAGTGGACGTTGCCTGCGATGAAGGTGGTGGTTGGCCGTTTCGAATATGACTTTAGCTAGATCCTTTGACGCCTCGACGCACCAGCGGCAGCGAATCCCGTTCAGCGGTTAGATGCCTTTCTGCCGCGCCGCGCCAACAGGTTGGCGACCACCAAAAGTATGATCGACAGCGCCATCATCAGCGTCGCGGCGGCGGTGATCGCGGGGCTCAGCTTTTCGCGCAGCCCGATGAACATTTCGAGCGGCATGGTGCGCTGGCTGGCGCTGGCCAGGAACTGCACGACGACCACCTCATCGAAGGACGTGACGAAGGCAAAGGCCGCCCCCGAAAGCACGCCGGGCAGGATCAGCGGCAGCATCACCCGGAAGAACGATGTCAGCGGTCTGGCCCCGGAAATCGCGGCGGCACGCATCAGGTTGCGGTCGAAGCCGGTGAGGCTCGCGCCCACCGTCACCACCACGAAGGGGCTGGCAAGCGCGGTATGGGCCAGGATGATGCCGGCATAGGTGCTGGCCAGACCGACGCGGGCGTAAAACAGATACGAGCCGACGGCGGTGATCACCACCGGCACGATCAGCGGCGACAAAAGCAGCGGCATGATGATGCGGCGCCCCGGGAATTTCTCGTCGGAAAGCGCGATCGCCGTCAGCGTGCCGAGCGTCGTTGCGATCAGCGTCGTGCCGAATGCGACGATCAGGCTGTTGCCGATCGCCGACTGCCAGCGCTGCGTGCCGAGCACCACCTCGTACCAGCGCGTCGAGAGGCCTTCGAGCGGGAAGATGAAGAAAGCGCCGCTGTTGAACGAGAGCGGCACCGGGATGAGGATCGGCACCAGAAGGAACAGCATCACCAGCCCGCACCACAGCCAGAGCAGGGTGACGCGGATGCGTTCGCCGGTGGTGGGGTAGGGGGAGAGCAGCATGGCTATACCAGCTTCAGGCGATCAAGGCCGAGGATGCGGGCGAAGATGCCGAACAGCGCCAGCGTGAACACCAGCAATATGAAGCTCAGCGCCGCCGCCATCTCCCAGTTCAACTCGACGTTGACATAGTTGGCGATGAAGTTGCTGATCAGCTGGTCGCTCGCGCCGCCGATCAATGCCGGCGTGATGTAGTAGCCGAGGCAGAGGATAAAGGTCAGCAGGCAGCCGGCCATCACGCCCGGGAAGACCTGCGGAATGTAAATGCGGCGGAAAGCGGTGAACGGCCTGGCGCCGAGCGAATAGGCGGCTTTCATCTGCGAGGGCGGAATGGTGCGCATGACGCTGTAGATCGGCAGCAATGTGAACGGGAGCTGGATATGCGTCATGGCGATGATGAGCCCTATGCGGCTATACATCAGGTCGAGCCGGTCGCTGACGATGCCGATAAACAACAGGAAGTCGTTGACCAGCCCGAACTTCTGCAGCAGCACCGTCCAGGCGGCGGTGCGCACCAGGATAGAGGTCCAGAACGGCAGCAGCACCGCGACGATCAGGATCGCCGCCAAGCCCTTCGGCACGTTGGCTATGAGATAAGCGAGCGGGAATCCGAGGATCAACGTTGCCAGCGTCACAGATGCCGCGACGAAGAAGGTGCGCAGGAACACCTGGATAAAGATCGCCTGCTCCGGTGGTATGCGTTCGATGCCGCCATCGGCGTTCCAGCGCAAATCCAGCGCGCTGAGCAGGTAGAAGGAGGTCAAGCTGTGCGTGCCGCTCTGGATCGCCGGCCAGGTCGCCGGCGCCGACCAAAACGGCACCGACTTCAGGGCATCGAGCGCGGCCTGGCCGTCGGCACTTTCGAGCTTGCGCACCGTCTTCAGCACCTGGCTGCGCGCGCCCGGCAGGCGGGCGTTCAGGCTCTTGGCCAGTTCGTAGGCCGTGCCCTTGGCCTTGGTGTCCTTGAGGTCCGTCGCGAGCGCTGCAAAGGTATCGTCGCCCGGCAGGCCCTGGCCGTTCCAGCCGGCCAGGGCCGTGGTCGTCTTGGGCAAAGCATCTGCAATGGTCGGATCGTAGACCGCGCGCGACAATAGCAGCACGATCGGGATGCCGAAGCTCAGTGCCAGAAGCACAAGCAGCGGCGCCGCCAGCGCCAGCGAGCGCAGCCGGTCGCCGAATTCGGCGCGGCGGAGCGCCGCCGACACGGATTTGAGATCCGCGTCGGCGGCAGACCGGTCGCGGGCCAGCGTCGGCCGGTCGAGTTCGCTGGGCTGGAGCGCCGACATCCTTGCCCCCTACTGGGCAAGCCAGGCGTTGAAGCGCTTGACGAGATCCTCACCATAGTCGCCCCAGAACTCGGTGTCGGCGACAAGATAGGCGCCCTTGAGATGGTCCGGAGCGTTGGGCAGTTTCGGCAGCGCGTCCGCCGCCACGAAGGACGCGGCGTCGGTGCGCACCGGTCCGTAGGTGATGTAGCTGGCGAGCTTGGCGTTGTTCTCGGGCTTGCTAATATAGGCGAGGTACTTGTAGGCAAGTTCCGGATTGCGCGCGCCCTTCGGAATGCTGATCATGTCGTATTCGAGGATCTGGTCGTTCCAGACGATCTTGAACGGCTTCTTATCGGTGTCGATGGCGTTCTGGATGCGGCCGTTCCAGGCCGTGGTCATCACTACTTCCTTGGAGGCGAGAAGCTGCGCCGGCTGCGCGCCGGCATCCCACCAGACGATGTCCTTCTTGATGGTGTCGAGCTTCTTGAAGGCGCGGTCGACGCCTTCTGGCGTTGCCAGCACCTTGTAGACATCGGCAGGCGCCACGCCGTCGGCCATCAGCGCCCATTCGAGGTTCTGCGCCGGGAATTTGCGCATGGCCCGCTTGCCTGGGAATTTTTTGATGTCGAAGAGGTCGAGGACCGAGGTCGGCGCCTCCTTGAGCACCGTCGGATCATAGGCGAGGATGTCGCCGTAAGCGTCGAGCCCGACACCACAATCGAGCGCCGAGCCTTGGATGAATTTGTCGCGCGGCGCGATCTTGGAATAATCGAGCCGCTCAAGGATGCCGGCGTCACAACCCTGGAGCACGGTCGCGGTCTCCACCGTCACAAGATCGATGGGCACGTTGCCGGTCTCGACCATGGCTTTGACCTTGCCGAGATCGCCGAGATATTCCTGCTCGAGGATCTTGGCGCCGGTCTCCTTGCTGAACGGCTCGAACCAGGCCTTGCGCTGCGCGTCCTGCCAGGCGCCGCCGCTCGCCATGATGGAGAGCTCCTCGGCGAGGGCGGCGTGGCCGATCGTCATGACCGCCGTGGCGGTCGCGAGCGCGATGAGATATTTCCTCACATATTTCATGTCGTCTTCCCCTGTTTTGGAATGGCGCCCCCCCTTCCGGCATCGACCGGAAAGGCACGGCAATCATAGGGCCCGCAGGAGACCGTCACGGCCTCGCCGTTTGCCATCGTCGCTTCGGGACCGACCTTCACGGTCAGCACCTGGTCGTTGGCGAGTCTGGCCAGGAGGCGCAGGTGGTCGCCAAGATAGATGCGCCCGTCGACGGTTGCTGAGAGCGCGTTGCCGACGGCGGGTGCCGCCGCGAGGGTGAGCCGCTCCGGCCGGATGGCGACGTGACAGGCAGCGCCTTGCGTCACCCCGACAGCCAAAGCGGTGAGTTCTCCGCCGCCATTCAGCCTGACGCGGCACTCTTTGCCTGAAACGCGGTCGATGACTCCTTCCAGCGTGTTGTTCTCGCCGATGAAGCTCGCCACGAACGAGGTTTGCGGTGTGTTGTATAGGTCGTCGGGTGAGCCGAGCTGAGCGATGCCGCCCTGGTTGAAGACGGCGACGCGGTCTGACATCGTCAGCGCCTCGCTCTGGTCGTGCGTGACATAGACGACGGTGACGCCGAGCATGGTGTGCAACTGCTTGATCTCGAGCTGCATGTGCTCGCGCAATTTCTTGTCGAGCGCGCCCAGCGGCTCGTCCATCAGCACCAGGCTCGGCTGGAAAACCAGCGCGCGGGCAAGCGCCACGCGCTGCTGCTGGCCGCCGGAAAGCTGCGACGGCCGGCGATCGCCGAACTGCCTGAGCCGCACCATGTCGAGCGCGCGCGCCACGCGGGCTGCGATATCAGCCTTGCTCACCTGGCGGACGGAGAGGGGGAAGGCGACATTCTCCTCGACCGTCATGTGCGGGAACAGAGCATAGTTCTGGAACACCATGCCGATGTTGCGCTGATAAGGAGGCAGGCGGTCGACAGGCCGGCCTTCCAGCGTGATCGTGCCACGCGTCGGCCGCTCGAAGCCAGCGAGCATGTTGAGCGTCGTCGTCTTGCCAGAGCCGGAAGGGCCTAGCAGCGTCAGGAATTCGCCGCGTGCTACGGTGAGGTTCATCCGCGTCACCGCGAAGGTGCGGCCGTCATAGGATTTCTCGACGTCGGTGAACTCGACAAACCCCCGGCCGGCGGCACTGGTGGCCGGAGCGGCAAGCGAGACCATGGCCGGGGTGGCCGGCATAGCGGCCTGGCCGGTGCTCATTGTCTGCAATCCTGGACGCGGCCGATCGATTCGAGATGCGGTTTGCGATCCATGCCTCGTCCTCCCGGGAACCAGCCTGCCACTAGGCAGGTCGTCCCGACTTGTATGGTCACACAATTAAGCTGAAGCCGACCATAGATGCGGACAACTTTGTCCGTCAAGGGAGTTTTTGCAAAGTTGTATGATTATTTTGATCGGCTATCTTGCGAACATGTGTCAGACAAGCTCTATTGTACGGGGCGATGTCTTATGTTAGATGCCCACCGTGACACGTCCGTCAGCCTTGGGTCGAATCCCGCATGCTTCAAGATCTTCGCCTCGCGGAGGATGAAAGTCCGGTCTACCGCCGTCTTGCCGACGCGATCGCGGAACGCATCGCCGCCGGGACGCTCGCGGTCGGCGACCGGCTGCCGCCGCAGCGCGAGATCGCGCGGGCGCTGGGCATCAACGTCACCACGGTAACGCGTGCGCTCTCGACCCTGCAGGAGCAGGGCCTGCTCGAGGCGCGCCCTGGACGCGGCACGACCGTCGCCGCCCGTGACGTCGTCGAGCGGCCCGGCTTCGTATCGGCGCCGAGCGACCAGACCGGCATCATAGACCTTTCCGTGAACCGGCCGCCCACTTCCGCCTATCTCGATGCGGTCGCAGCGTTGCTGCCGCGCCTTTCCAAGGACCGGCACTATGCCGCGCTGCAGGATTACCATCCGCCGGAAGGACCGCTCTGGGGACGCGCGCCCATAGCCGACTGGCTGAAATCCGTCGCCGGCGATGGCGACCCGGGCCGCGTCGTTCTGGCCGCCGGCGCCCAGCACGGCCTGGACTGCGTTCTCGGTGCCGTCACCAGGCAAGGGGAGGTCGTGCTCGCCGACGAGGTGACTTACCAGGGTATCAACGCGCTCTGCCGCGTGCACGGGCTCGACTTGCGGGGCGTCGCCATGGATCGCGGCGGCATGCGCCCCGACGCCTTCGACGCCGCCTGCGTGCAATTGCGTCCGCGCGCGGTGTTCCTGGTGCCGACGTTGCACAATCCGACGACGATCACGCTGAGCGAGGAGCGCCGGCACCAGCTTGCCGCGGTCGCCCGGCGCCACAACGTGCTGATCATCGAGGACGACGTCTACCGGCCGCTGGCCGATGATCCGCCGCCGTCATTCGCCAGTCTTGAGCCCGAATTGACGATCCATCTCGGCGCGCTGTCGAAATGCCTGGCGCCGGGCCTGCGGCTCGGCTTCGTCATCGCCCCGCGCCCGATCGCCGGTCAGATCGCGGCGGCGCTGCGCATCAACTGCTGGAGCATCAGCCCATTGACGGCGCTGATCGGCGCGAGGCTGATCGAGGAGGGGGCGGCGGCCCGCATCATCGAGATCCAGAAACAGGAGCTGCGCCAGCGCCAGGCGATCCTGAGCGAGATCCTCGGCCGCTTCGACATCCAGGCGCATCCGACATCGACCCATGCCTGGTTGCGCCTGCCCGAGCCCTGGCGCGGCGCCGGCTTTGCTCGCACCTGCCTGGAACGCGGCGTGGCCGTGCTGCCGGGCGATGCCTTCGCGGTCGGGCGCGAGCCGGTGCAGCATGGCGTGCGCATCAATGTCGGCGCCGCGCGTTCCCAGGATGATTTGCGTTCAGCACTCACCACAATGGCCGAGCTGCTCGCGGCCGGCCATCTGCAACTGCCTGGCTTCGTCTAGATCATGATCTCCATACCCGCCGCGGCACCGAAAACCGTCGAGATCGCCATTGTCGGCGCCGGCGTCGTCGGTCTAGCGACAGCATTGCGGCTTGCCGGCGAAGGCCGCGAGGTGCTGCTTATCGATCCCAACGAGCCGGGCTCGGGCGCTTCGTTCGGCAATGCCGGAACGGTCGCCGAGTACGCCTGCATGCCGGTCGGCAACCCGGGAGTGCTGCGCGCGCTGCCGAAGCTGCTTTTCGATCGCGACAGCCCCTTCGCGTTGCGCTGGGCGGCACTTTTCCAGCTCGCACCGTGGCTGCTCCGCTTCGTCCGGCAGTCGCTTCCGGCGGCCACCCACGCCAATGCGCTGGCGCTCGCCGGACTGCTTGCCGAGTCCTTGCCGGCCTGGGAGGAGATGGCGGCCGAGGCTGGCGTCGCCGACCTGCTGCGTCGCAACGGCTGCCTTTACATCTACCGTAGCGAGAGCGATTTCGCTGCCGCAGCTGGCGGACGGGCCATGCGCGCCAAGCTTGGCGTCCACCAGGAAGTTCTGACCGCCGAGCAGGTGGCCGCGCTGGAACCGCGACTGGCTGAGTTTCAGGCGCAGGGCCTCTTTTTCCCGGACTCGATCAATGTCTGCGATCCCAAGACGGTCATGCAGCGGCTGGCGGCGGCTGCTGCGGACCTCGGGGTCCAATTGGTGCGGGCGAAGGTCACCGGTCTGATGTCGGAGGCCGGCGGCGTCCGGCTGAGCGGCCCGGGCCTTGCCACCGTCGCGCGGACTGCAGTGATCGCGGCCGGCGCCTGGTCGCGGGCACTCGCCACGCAGGCGGGCGATAGAATCCCGCTGGACACCGAGCGCGGCTATCATCTGGAATTTCCGACCGCCGCGCCTTTGCTCAACCGGCCGGTATGCCCGGTTGATCTCGGCTTCTACATGACGCCGATGGAGGGCAGGCTGCGAGTTGCTGGCACAGTCGAACTCGGCGGGCTTGCGGCGCCTCTAAATCCGCGACGGCTGACGCTGCTCGATCGGGGTGTTCGGCAATTTTTTCCCGAACTCGGCCGGCCGTCATCCGAATGGCTGGGTTTCCGTCCGTCGCTGCCCGATTCGCGTCCGGTCATCGGGCCGTCGCGCAATACTCCCGGCGTCATCCACGCCTTCGGCCACGGTCATCTCGGGCTCACCTTGGCGCCAATCACTGCCTGCCTGGTCGCCGACGTGATCGCCGGGCGGGGAGATACGGCGCGCTTGGCGGCATTTGCTTCGGATCGGTTTTGACTGCGCCTCTAACCCTAACGCTTTCGGAGTTGGCGATCACCGCGAGCCTCGAACAGTACAGGGTGCGTCGTTGTAACGAGCCACAACTCAGCATGGATCGCCCACCGACTAAGACGACATGTTCCACGGGGCGAATGTAGCCTTGCATCTCGGCCGGCCAGCTTTGCTTTGAACGCACCGGAAAGCTGGCATCGCGGTCAGAAGCCGAGGATGTCGACGCGATCATCCAGACGGAACTTGGCTTTGCTGAAAGCAGAGCGGCTGCCGCGATCAGCCAACCTCTATGTTCATCTCCGCAATGAGCCGCTCGCGCCCGGCCAGTGAGTTTAGCGCCTTATCGCCCAGTTCGCGGGCGACGAGGTTGAGCAGCGCTTCGCAAAAGACAATATATGCGCCCATGCTGTTCGAGTAAAAACTGCTGGCGTGCGGGATGAAGAAGGCATGCTCGGCCGGAGGAACGAGCGGCGAGGATCGGGAATCCGTGATCGCGATCACGCTCTGGCCGTTCGCAGTTGCAACCCGGCCGACCTCGGCGACGCTGCATGTATAGGGCGCGCAGCTTGCGACGATGACCACATCGCCCGGCTCTAGCTGTGACAGCGCTTCGGCGACGCCCAACCGCGGCGCGTCCAGGAGCGCCACGTCGGAGCGTACCATCCCAAGGCAATAGGTGAGGAAGCTCGCCAGCGAATGGAACTGGCGGACACCGTGCACGCGCACGCGCCGCGCGCTGGCCAGCCGCGCGGTCGCGCCCTTCAGCGAGGCACCGTCCAACTGGCCGAGGAAGCCGTCGACATTCGCCGCCGTTTCCCGCGCCAGCCGCTCGAAGACCCCGACTTCGGCGCCGCCTGCCGACGGCGTGGTCATCAGCCTTCCTGCCTGGCGGCTGTAGAAATATTGCTGATCGTAGGCGATGGCCTTGCGGAAGACGGCCTGGAAATCGCTGAAGCCTTCGAAGTCGAGACGCTTGGCCAGCCTGGTCAGCGTCGACGGATTGATGCCGAACTGACTGGCAAGTTCCGAGATCGAGCGGACCGCGGACTGTTCGGGCGCGTCGACCAGCTTGGCGAAGACATCATGCGCCTTGGACCCGAGGGAAAAACCTGCTTCGTCGCGGCCGACCGAGAGCGCCAGCGCTCTCAGATCCTCGATGGTGCGCGGCGACTCAGCGACGACTTCGTCTGGCATTGCCCCGTTCCTGTTCACGTCGCGACAGGCACCAGCCTATCCCGCATTTCGAAGCGCGCTGCTTCGTGTGTTGCATCGTAGACAGCCCACTCGACCTTGTCAGCCCCGACGCGGAAGACGGCGCTTGCGAGTGTATTCTCGACATCGCTGTCGGCCGGATCGGTGCGATCGATCGGCAGCTCTTGGTCCGCCGCGTCCCACAATATGCCGAGCGCGCGGCTTTGCGGCTCAGACTGAGGCGCCTGATCCAGCAGCCGCTTCGCCCCGCCGCTGGCGCACGCCCGACGAACCGGTGACGATCTGCGACATGCGTCCGGTGTCGGCATGGATCAGATGGTTCGAATGGACACGCGCCGCTTCGACACGATCGGCCGACAGGGCTTGAGCGGTGAACTCCACGCTGAGAAGCCGCTCGTCTCCAGCTTGCGCCAAGGTGAGGTGAAAGGCGCCAGCGCGCGGTGCCGATCTGAGCAGCGTCAGCGCCGCGTCGAGACCGGGTGCGTCGAGCATAGCTCGGGCGAGCACCATGCGCGGCGTTCCCGCGCCGCCGGCTAGCGGCCGGATGTTGTTGACCGTCTGCACAAGCCCTCTCGACGTGACCGCGAATGTATGGCCGGGCAGCGAGCCGGGATAGACGAAGGCGGTGAATGCATTGCCGCCTTCGGAAGCGACATGGGCCAGTGCGCAATGGCCGGCAAAATCCGGGTCGCCATCTTCATTGTGGCCGATGACATGCGGTGAACCGGGCAATTGCACGGTCGTGCAGCCATCCGGAGCCATCGCCCATATGTCGCCGCGGCAGTTCCACAGGAAGACATCATCGAACCTCAATTCGAGCCCGCTGGCCAGGCCCTGCAGTTCGGCCCAGTATCGCGGAAACTGTTCAAATCGAGGGCCAACCACTGGTTCATCGCGGGCAGGCGAGCTCATGACAAATTCCGCACGTGCTCGATGGCCTGGCGCAGACGTCGGATTCCCGCTTCGCTCTCGGCCTTGTTGCAGGCGGCATAGCCAAGCACCAGGCCATTACCGGAGGATGACCAGTAATAGTTCGACAGCGGCGATGCGTTGACGCCGAGTTTGTCTGCGCAATGCACGACCGCCCGATCGTCGCAACGTTCGTGAAGCGAGGCAACGACCTGGATTCCGGCTTCCGCCGCCGAAAGGGTCATGTGACCGGCCAGTTCGGTCTCGCACAATTCGTAGAAAAACTTGCGTCGCTCGGCGTAAATGCGACGCATGCGCTTGAGGTGGCGGCTCATGTGGCCTTCATCGATGAAATCGGCCAACGCCGCCTGAAGCACCAGGGGTGCGAACTGCCCGGTGGTGCTCAGGGCATGCGGAATGCCCTCGCACAAGGCGACGGGCAAGACCATGAACCCCAGCCGGAGCGCCGGAAACAGCAACTTGGCAAAAGTGCCGACATAGATGACCCGGTCAGCGTAATCCATGCTCTGTATGGCGGGGACCGGCCTTCCCTGAAATCTGTACTCGCCGTCGAAATCATCCTCGATGATCCAGGAATTGTTGCGCTCGGCGATTTCGAACAGCCGCAGCCGCTGGTCCATGCGCATTGTGATCCCCAAGGGATGCTGGCAGGCGGGCGTCACATAGATCAGGCGCGGTGAAACCTCGGGCTGGCTCATCTGCCAGCCGTCGCGGTCGACGACAAGCGGCAGAATATTGGCGCCAGCGACGGTGAAAGTCGCCTTGGCCGCGTAATAGCCCGGTTCCTCCAGCCAGACCGTGTCGCCCGGATCGAGCAGCAGACGCGCCAGCAGATCGAACGCCGCCTGCGCTCCCGTCGTCACGACGATCTGTTCGGGAGAACACCGCACCCCCCTGGCCGAGATCAGGTAGCCGGCAATTGCCTCCTTGAGCGCCGGCAGGCCGGTCACATGATAGGTGCCGAACAACATGTCGGCGCCATACGTTGCCCGATGCGCGAGCAGCCTGCCCCAGACGCCAAACGGGAAGTTTTGCGGGTCCGGCATGCCCGGATGAAAGGCAAAGCGTCCCGGCGATCCGTGATGAAAGGGTTGCTGCATCAGGCTCTCGCCGCGCCTGGAAAGCGGGCGATGGATTGCCGTGGCCACGGGTTTGCTGCCTTGATCGGTAGAGTTCACGGGCAGGTCGATGACCACCGGGCGCGCGCCCTGCCGGCTTGCAAGATAGCCTTCCGTCGCCAACTGGTCATATGCACCGACGATAGTGTTACGGGCGAGGCCCAGATCCTCGGCCAGCGCGCGCGTCGACGGCAATTCCGATCCCGGTGCCAGACGACGCCCACGGATCATCGCGGCAATCTGCCGATAGAGCTGGCGATGGATCGGTTCATCGATTGTTCGATCGATGATCAGCGCGTCCATCGGAAAGGCTTGGCGCCTTCGCCTTGATATCTGCATCGGAAAAGCCTCGCGGCATGAGAGCGGATCGAGCTTAGGCGAGCGCCGCGCCGATTGAAACTGGCACCTTCACTTCCCATCAAACTGGCTCTCGCGATGGAGACAGATCGGCGCTTAGATGAAAAGAAAAGAGGGAACGACGGGCCAGACAGACCACAAGCGGAACGCCTTCACCGACCTGATTGGTTCGGATGAGGCGCCGCCAGCAATGGCACGGCCTGTCCGATGAGGAGCGATGATGGCTGTCCGCATAGGCATAAATCCGATCACATGGAGCAACGACGACGTGCCCGAGCTGGGCGGGGATACGCCACTCGAAGTCTGCCTTTCCGAAACTGCTGAAGCCGGCTATGCGGGAACGGAGCTCGGCGGCAAGTTCCCACGTGCCAGCAAGGTGCTGGCTGCGGTTCTCGCGACCCATGGCCTTAAACTCGTCTCCGGCTGGTACGATGGCCGGATCTGCGAAAAGGAGGTCGAGGAGGAATTCGAGGCCATCCTGCCGCATCTGACGCTGCTGCGCGACCTCGGCGCCAAGCACGTCGTATACGCCGATACGTCGCGCGGCCGGCATGGCGCCATTCACGATCCTATCTCGCAGCGTCCCAAGCTTGCCGACGGCGAGTGGAAGTCCTACGGCAACAAGATAACGCGACTGGCCGAACGGTTCGCCGATTTCGGCGTCGGCATGGCCTTTCACCATCACATGGGAACCATCGTCGAGACGGATCACGAGATCGGCAGGCTGATGGCCGGTTCAGGGCAAGCCGTTGGCCTCCTCTATGACACCGGCCATTGCCTGTTTTCCGGTGGCGATCCCGAGGCGCTGCTGCGGCGGCATGTCGGCCGCGTCGTCCACGTGCATTGCAAGGATGTGCGACCGGATGTGCTGAAGCGCGCTCGCGCCCTGGATATGAGCTTCATGGGCGCGGTGATGGAAGGCATCTTCACCGTGCCGGGAGATGGGTCCATTGACTATTTGACGCTTTTGCGGGTGCTGGCCGACAATGGCTATGCTGGCTGGCTGGTGGTCGAGGCCGAACAGGATCCGGCCAAG
The DNA here is from genome assembly GCF_006439515.1 of Mesorhizobium sp. B3-2-1. Taxonomy (NCBI): domain Bacteria; kingdom Pseudomonadati; phylum Pseudomonadota; class Alphaproteobacteria; order Hyphomicrobiales; family Phyllobacteriaceae; genus Mesorhizobium; species Mesorhizobium sp. B3-2-1. Next base: position 53,405 of record NZ_VFTI01000033.1, read on the forward strand.
GCCCACCCGCTCACCTATGCGACGATGGGCTATCGCAACCTGCGCGATCTGGCTCTCAAAGCCGGTTTCGAGGTCAAGGAACGGAAGAACTGATACCCTTCGGGGGCGCCGGGGAGCGGCAATGAGTTCTGTCCTGTACCAAAGTGTGGTCAAGAACTACGGCGCGCTGAACGTCTTGCGGTCGCTTGACCTTGCCGTCCCCGACCACATGTTCCTGGCCCTGCTCGGTCCTTCGGGTTGCGGCAAGACGACGGCGCTGCGTATCCTGGCCGGCCTCGACATGCCAAGCGCCGGCAAGCTCTTCATCGGCGAGCGTGAGGTCACCCGGCTGCAGCCGCGCGACCGCGACATCGCCATGGTCTTCCAGAGTTACGCGCTCTATCCGCAGATGACGGTCGGCGAGAACATCGGCTATCCCTTGTGGATCCGCGGCATGCCGGATGCCGAGCGTCGCGCCAAGATCGACGAGGTCGCAGCGGTTCTCGAGATCGGCCACCTGCTTGATCGCCGACCGCGCCAGCTCTCCGGTGGCCAGAGGCAGCGCGTGGCGCTTGCACGCGCCATTGTTCGCGATCCGGCGGCCTTCCTCATGGACGAGCCGCTGTCGAACCTGGACGCAAGGTTGCGCCTGACCATGCGCGGCGAGATCAAGCGGCTTTGCCAGCGGCTCGGCGCAACCACCCTCTATGTCACCCACGACCAGGTCGAGGCCTTGACCATGGCGGACTTCGTCGCGGTGATGCACGGCGGGGAGCTGCAGCAGATGGCTCCGCCGGCCGACATCTACGACCGCCCGGCCAACCGTTTCGTCGCCACCTTCGTCGGCAATCCGCCGATGAACATCCTTCCGGTCACACTGGCCGACCAAGGCATCGCGATCGGTGGAACGCCGGTTGCGATTCCCGCCGCCCGGCTGGCGGCGTGCCGCGCGGCGCAAGTAGTCGAGATCGGCCTGCGGCCGGAAGACATGAGCGTTGCGGAACCGGGCGCCCCCAACGCACTGCCCGGCGAGATCTATGTCGTCGAACCGATGGGCAACGAGACGCTGGTCAACATGCGCCTTGGCGGCGGCAATGTCTCGGTCCGCGCGGGCCGCGACTTCAGGGGCGCGGTAGGCGCCAATATCGCGGTCACTTTTGATGTGTCGAACGCATGCTTCTTCAATTCGGCCGGCCTGACGGCCGTCCACAGGGTCAACAGTGATGGAGAGTGAAATGACGCAGTCCCGCAGAAGCAGACTTACTCGCCGCTCCGTACTCAAGGGAGGACTTGGCTTGGCGCTTGCCACCACCGCCCTTACCGCAATCGGCCTGCCTGTCCCGGCCAGGGCGGCCGGCAAGAAGGTGATCATTGGGGCCTTCGCCGATGGCGGCCTGACGCCGTTCAAGCAGAAGATCATCCCACTGGCCAAGGATGCCGGCTTCGACATCGAATTCCTCGAGGATGAATATGGCGTAACGCTCGAGAAGTGGTTCGCCGACGCCAAGAACAGCGCCGGCCAGTACGACCTCTATCTTCTCGACGACCCATGGGTGCCGCAGTTCGGCGCCGCCAATGTGCTCGAGGATCTCGGCGCGGCCGGTATCGACGGCGGCGACAAGGACTGGATCGGCTCGATGATCGACATGGGCTACTGGCCGCCGCAGAAGGGCGCGCGCGTGAAAGGCTTCGAGACTGCCACGCCGACGCTGATCTGCGTGCCGTTCGTCGGCGATCTGCAGACCCTGACCTACCGCAACGATGTCTACACGAGCGGCGCGCCGAAGACCTGGGACGAGGTCATCGCCAAGGGCAAGGAAGGCGTTGCGGCCGGCAAGATCAAATATCCGGTCGTGTTCCGCGGCGTTTCCGGAAATCCGATCGTGACCAGCTGGTATCCGGTCTTCCTGTCGTTTGGCGGCTCCTTCTTCGACGACAAATGGAATCCGGTTTTCAATTCCGCCGAAGGCAAGGCCTCCGCCGAATTCTTCGTCGGCACGATGAAGCAGAACGCGCCGAGCGGCGTCGTCGAATTCGACTCCGATCAGGAAGGTGCGGCGATCCTGGGCGGCGAGGCCGGCGCGATCATCCAGTATTCCGGCAATGCGCTGAAGGCCGATGATCCAACGCAGACCAAAGTCGCGGGCAAGCTCGATTTCGGCGTCGTGCCGAAGCAGACCGCGGCGATCGCCCAGATGGGCATCTTCATCGCCGGCATTCCGAAATCGGCGCCCAACAAGACCAATTCGGTCGAATTCCTGAAGTGGTATGTCAGCGCCGACATCCAGGCCAAGCTGTCGGAAGCAGGTTCCATTCCGGTCAAGCGCAGCGCCTTTGGCATCGCCAAGCCCGGCAACCGGCTGATCCCGGTCGCTCTGCAGCAGCTCGACGCCGGCGCGCTGCCGCGGCCGCGCACGCCGGACTGGGCCAAGGTCGAGGAGCTGCTCGGCATCGAGCTCAACAAGGCGCTGCAGGCCGGCTCGGGCGGCGGCGCCGCGTTGGACAATGCCGCCAAGCAGGTCAAGGACTACCTGTCTTCGGTCGGCTACTACTGATGGCAAATGGCGGGACGCAGAGCCGCAAATACCGTCTGCAGGGGGCGGGGCTCGACCTCGCCCTCCCTTATCTCATGCTGGCGCCAGGCCTGCTGATCGTGCTTGGCGTGCTCGTCTATCCCTTGTGGGACGGTCTGCGCGCCAGCACCAAGGTCTATCGCTACGGCTCGGTCGTCGCCGATGTCGGCATGCAGAACTACATCAAGCTGTGGAGCGATCCGCAGTTTCTGAACTCGCTCCGGGTGACGGTCGAATTCGTCGCCCTGTCGGTCACCTTCGAGGCAATCCTGGGCTTTGCGCTGGCATTGTTCTGCCTGCGGGAGTTTCGCGGCATCCGCTTGCTCAGGACGATCCTGATCATCCCGATGGTGATAACGCCCGTCGTCGTCGCCATCGTCTTCCGGCTGATCTATGCCAGCGACGCCGGTATGCTGACGGCGATTTCCGAGTGGATGGGCGGCGGCCAGGCGCAGATCCTCGGCAGCCCCGTCAAGGCCTTCTTCGGCCTTGTCGTTCTCGATGTCTGGGAATGGACGCCGCTGATGTTCCTGATCCTGCTGGCCGGCCTGCAGTCGCTGCCGCACGAACCCTTCGAGGCCGCCCGCGTCGACGGCGCCGGCAACTGGCGGGTGTTTGCCGACCTGACCTTTCCGATGATGCGGCCCGTGCTGGCGATCGCCATCGTGCTTCGAACAATCGACGCCTTCGGCACGTTCGACCAGGTGTTCGTGCTCACCCGGGGCGGACCGGGCGAGGCGACGCGGCTGGTCTCGATCTATGGCTACGACACTGCCTTCAAGTTCCAACAGACGGGCTATGCAGCAGCACTTTTCGTCACCATCGGTCTCGTCGTGCTTGCGCTGGCCTTCAGCGCTGTGCGGCTTTTGCGCAGGGTCGACGCGTCATGAACAGTCGTCTGGCCCGGATCGGGGTGATGAGCGCGGTGCTGGCCATCGTGCTCTTGCCCATCTACTGGCTTGTCTCGACATCGCTGAAGTCCAATCGCGAGATCACCCAGGAGGGCACGCTCTATCCGCATGTCCCGACACTGGACAATTACATCAGGCTGTTCACGGAGAAGCAGTTTGGCGCCTATCTGACCAACTCGCTGGTGGTGACGTTCTTCTCCGTTGCGATCGCCCTGGTGGCCGGCGCGATGGGCGCCTATGCGATCGCGCGCTTTCGTCTGCCTTTCGCGATGGAGCGCAAGGTCGGATTGTTCCTGCTGACGCTGCGCATCGTGCCGCCGGTCGTCATCCTTATTCCGGTCTACCTGCTGATGCTCAAACTCGGCCTGCTCGACAGCTGGCTGGGTTTGATCGCCACCTACACCGCCTTCAACATCACCTTCTGCGTCTGGATGATGGAGAGCTTCTTTCGGGAGATCCCCGTGGATCTGGAGGAAGCCGCCATGGTCGATGGCGATTCCCGTTTCGGTGCGTTCCGGCGCATCACCTTGCCGCTGGCGGCACCCGGCCTCGCGGCGACCGCCATCTTTGCCGTGCTGGTCACCTTCAACGAATTCCTGTTCGCGCTGGCGCTGACGGCCACGCCCCGGGCGATGACGATGCCGCGCGGCACCGCCACGCTGATCGGCCGCATCGACACCGACTGGGCCTCGATGTCGGCGGCCGGCGTCATCGGCGCGTTGCCGATCGTCTTCTTCGCGCTGCTGGTGCAGCGCCATCTGGTTCGCGGGCTGACCATGGGAGCCGTGAAATGACGACGCGGCCCGGCAGCCACCCACCTCAATCAAGTCGCCTCGGCCACGCACATGGCAGCCCGGCACCGCGCGGCCTTTCAGGGAAATCAAACGCATGATCGATGTCTGTCTATTTGGAGCGGGCCTCATCGGCCAGGTGCACGCCGGCAATCTGGCGCGCCATCCCCGCGTGCGCCTGCGCTACATCGTCGATCCGAACACCGAGGCGGCCTCGAAGGTCTCTGCCCTGACAGGGGCCGAGATCGCCGACACCCAGACCGTGATGAATGATCGATCGATCCGCATGGTGTTCATTGCTTCGGCAACGAGAACGCATGCGGACCTGGCCATGGCCGCGGCCGCCAGAGGCAAGGCGATCTTCTGTGAAAAGCCGATCGATCTTGATCTCAAGCGCACGGATCAATGTCTGGCGGCTGTCGAGAAGGCAGGTGTGCCCTTTCAGATCGGATTCAACCGTCGGTTCGACCCGAGTTTTCGGGCGCTGAAGACGCGCCTTGGGCGAGGTGAGATCGGCGCCGTTGAACAGGTCATCATCACCAGCCGGGATCCGGAACCGGAAACCGAGGAAGCGCTGGCCGGAGGAGGGGGCGTCTTCCGGGAGATGACCATCCACGACTTCGACATGGCACGAAACCTATTGGGCGAGGAGCCGGTGGAACTCTTCGCGACCGGGTCGTCACTTGTCGCGCCGCAATATGCCAAGCTGGGGGACTACGATACCGCGATGTTCGTGCTGCGCACGGCGTCCGGCCGGCAATGTCATATCAACAACAGCGTCAGGGCCGCCTACGGCTACGACCAGCGCATCGAGGTGCATGGCGCGGATGGGATGCTGCGGGCCGGCAACAGGATGCCGACATCGGTCGAAATATCAGGCGCAAAGGCGATATCGCGCGACAAGCCCTATTACTTCTTCGTTGAGCGCTATGCCGAGTCCTACGCCGCCGAGATCGATCATTTCATTATCTGCGTCGAAACAGGGCGACGGCCCGACGTCACAGCAAGCGACGCCCGCAAAGCGATGATCCTGTGCGAGGCGGCGCTTGCCTCCGCCAAGTCGGGCAGGTTCGAGACCGTTAGATTTTAGTGCAATCGAAACGAGGAGCTTCCAGATGAAGATCGGGATGATTACGGACAGCCTCGGCGACCTCTCATTCGACGAGATGCTGCGCGCCTCGGCCGAGCTTGGACTTCAGACATTGGAGTTCGCCTGCGGCAATTGGTCGTCGGCGCCCCATATCGACCTGCAGGCCATGCTGGCAAGCGCCGCCACGCGCAGGGAATTCGTTGCCAAGATCCGGGGTCACGGACTGACCATCGCAGCGCTCAATTGCTCGGGCAATCCACTGCACCCGGGACCGGAGGGGAAGGTCCACCATAACGTGACACAGGACACCATTCGGCTGGCCGGCCTGATGGAGATCGATCGTGTAGTCATGATGTCGGGCCTGCCGGGCGGACCAGGTGACGCGAACCCGAACTGGATCATCACCGATTGGCCGCCGGAATGCCTCAAGATCCAGCGCTATCAGTGGGAAGAGCGGATAATTCCCTACTGGCGCGACCTCGTGGCGTTTTCAAACAACCTCGGCATTCATAAGCTATGCCTGGAACTGCATGGCCATCAGGCCGTGTACAATGTCCAGACATTGTTCAAGCTCCGGGACGCTGTCGGAGAAACGGTTGGCGCCAACTATGACCCTAGTCATCCGCTGTGGATGGGGGCGGACCCGATTGCCGCCATTCGCACGCTCGGCTCGGCCATCTACTATGTCCACGCCAAGGATACCCGGATTGAGCCAATCACCGCGGCCATCGACGGCACGCTCGATTCGCGCCCACCGAACCTCTATGCCGAACGAGCCTGGAATTACATCACACTCGGATACGGTCACGGTGAGACCTGGTGGCGGCAGTTCTGTACCGCGCTCAAGCAGGTTGGCTACGACGATGTCTTGTCAATCGAGCACGAGGACGTGATGCTGACCCCGATGGAAGGTATGCGAAAATCCGTTGCGCTCCTGCGCAACGTCGCAATCAACCTTAAATAAAGCGGGGACTTGCCGAGGTTCGGGCTGAGAGAGCATCGCCCGACGATGAACTTGCGATCTCCGACGAGCCGAGCTTTGGCGGCGTCCGAAGTGCCCGTGCCGAACCTGATCCTCCGGCGTGGCCCGCGCGCCCAACACTGCGCGGTTGCGATCAATAAAAGTGACTTGGAGTCGGTCAGCGCATTGATTAAATCAGATTCCAAGATATACACGACAATTTCGGATATGGATTTCATTTAGACTGGCCAATCGATGAGTCGCAATTTTCTGGTGATCGAACCTGAGGAAGGCATGGCCGTCCTCAAGGGGCTGGCCTCTTCGGCGCGCATCTCGATGCTGAAACTGCTGCATGAGAAAGGGCCGATGAATGTCAATGACATCGCCGCCCTGCTGTCGCTGCCGCAGTCGACGGTCTCGACCAATATACAGGTGCTCGAGGATGCTGGCCTGATCCGCACCGAGAACCAGAAGGCGAAGAAGGGCAGCCAAAAGATCTGCTATCCGACCGCTGAGGAAGTGCTCGTGGTCTTCAAGAGCGAGTATCGTTCGCTCAAGAACGACGCGATCGAAGTGTCGATGCCGATTGGGCTATACACTGGATTCGAGGTCACCGCGCCCTGCGGTCTCTGCTCGGCGGATGGGATTATTGGTCTCCTCGATGTGCCCAACACTTTCCTCGACCCAGACCGTATGAAGGCTGGTCTGTTGTGGTTCACGCGCGGCTTTGTCGAATACCAGTTTCCCAACAATGCCAAACTCGCCAATGCCGAGATTACCGAACTCGAACTGGTGACGGAGCTGTCCTCGGAAGTGCCTGGCACCAGCGCCGATTGGCCCTCCGACATTACGCTGACGATCAATGGCGTCGACGTCGGAACGTGGACGTCACCTGGCGATTTCGGCGACAAGCGCGGCGTCTTCACGCCCTCTTGGTGGAAGCTCAAGGGCTCGCAATATGGCAAGCTGAAGAACTGGCGAATTTCCACCGACGGCACCTATGTCGACGGTGTCAGGATTTCAGAAACCAGCCTCGCCGTCCTCGACCTCAAGGGTCATCATTCAATCCGGGTCCGTATTGGCGTCAAGGACGATGCCAAGCGTCCCGGCGGCATCAATATTTTCGGCAAGGGATTTGGAAATTACGATCAGGACATCCTGCTCAGGATCAAAACCGGTTGATATCATCAAATCGGGTCTCAAAAATAGCGCAGTGATTTCAATATATTGATTCCATTTACGACCGAGATTGTCAGTCAATTGTCAGACTTTTGGTGGTTTTTCGCTTGACGAATGGGTCCTGCTTCCCTTTGATATCGGATAAGGTGATGTAAATCATTATTTGTGATATTGAGGGAGGAATGCATGAAGGCAGCCATTACGGCGCATCCGCACTATGTTGTCTCGGAAATCGATCCGAGGCTCTACGGATCCTTTATCGAGCATCTGGGGCGGGCGGTCTACACCGGCATCTATGAGCCCGGCCATCCAACGGCAGATACCAATGGCATGCGTCAAGACGTCATCGATCTTGTCAGGGAACTCAACGTTCCGATCGTCCGTTATCCCGGCGGCAATTTCGTGTCCGCTTACAATTGGGAGGACGGTGTCGGCCCCAAGGAAGAACGCCCGGTGCGCCTCGACCTCGCCTGGCACACGTCGGAAAGCAACGAAGTCGGCCTGCATGAATTTGCGAACTGGTGCGCGTCCGCCAACACCGAGATGATGCTTGCCGTCAATCTCGGCTCGCGTGGCCTCGATGAAGCACGCAACTTGCTTGAATACACCAATCATCCAGGCGGAAGTGAGTGGAGCGACAAGCGTATCGCCAACGGCCGCAAGGAGCCCTTCGACGTCAAGCTGTGGTGCCTCGGCAACGAAATGGACGGCCCCTGGCAGATCGGCCACAAGACCGCCGATGAGTATGGCCGCCTAGCCCATGAGACCGCCAAAGCCATGCGCGCTTTTTCCAAGTCGCTCGAACTGGTGGTCTGCGGCTCTTCGAATGCCAAGATGCCAACCTATCCTGAATGGGAGGCCACCGTTCTCGACCATACCTATAACGAGGTCGACTACATCTCGCTGCACATGTATTTCGACAACGAAGCCAATGACGCACCGAATTATCTCGCGATGAGCGAGAAGCTCGACGCCTACATCGTCTCGGTCGCCGGCGTCATCGACTATATCAAGGCCAAGAAGCGCTCCAGCAAGCAGGTCTACATCTCGTTCGACGAATGGAACGTCTGGTACCACTCCAAAGAGCAGGACAAGAAGATCCTCAGCGGCAATGACGGTTGGCCCTTCGCTCCACCATTACTCGAAGACATCTACAATTTCGAGGACGTGCTGCAGGTTGGCCTGATCCTCAACACCTTCATCCGTCGTTCCGATGTGGTCAAGATCGCCTGCCTGGCGCAGCTGGTGAACGTGATCGCGCCGATCATGACCGTTCCGGATGGCCCAGCATGGCGCCAGACGATATTCTATCCCTATCTCTATGCCTCGATCTACGGACGTGGCAATGCGCTGGATCTTAAGCTGGACAGCCCGACCTACAAGTCCACCGTCGCGGGCGAGGTTTCCTGCGTCGACGTGGCCGGCGTGCATGACACCAAAACCGGCCATGTCACCTTCTTCGCCGTCAACCGGCATTCGAGCGAGGCGATCGAAACCGTGATCGACATCACCGGTTTCGGCGCGGCAGACATCGTTGATCACCAGGTGATAACGCACGTGGATTTGAAAGCCGTCAATTCGGCCGGGAATCCCGGCAACGTCGGCCCCAGGAAGGGGGAGGGCGCCTCGGTGGCTGGCGGCAGTCTGAGCCTATCGCTGCCGGCCTATTCCTACCAGATGATCCGCCTGAAACTCTGACCTCGGGCGAACCATCGAAAAGTGCATGCGCTGAGGAGGAGCGTCGACGTGACGGCCGAGATCGAAATCAGGAATGTGAGCAAGCATTTCGGTGCCATGACGGTGCTGGAGGATCTGTCGCTCTCCATCAAGGCACGCGAATTCATCGTGTTTCTCGGGCCGTCCGGATGCGGGAAATCGACGCTTCTGCGAATGATCGCAGGCCTCGAAACTGTTGATGGCGGCGAGATCGTCATCAACAACGAGCGTATCGATCATCTGCCGCCGGGCAAGCGCGGTATTGCCATGGTGTTCCAGTCCTATGCGCTTTATCCGCATATGAGCGTGCGCGACAACATGGCCTTCGGGCTTGAGAATATCGGCATGTCGCGCGAAGTCATTGACGCGCGGATCAACGAAGCCACCCGCATCCTCGAAATGGCGCACTTGCTCGAGCGCAAACCGGGTCAGCTCTCGGGCGGCCAGCGCCAGCGCGTCGCCATCGGCCGTGCGATCGTAAAGGAGCCGAAGGCGTTCCTGTTCGACGAGCCGCTCTCCAATCTCGATGCGGCTTTGCGGACCCGCACGCGCATCGAACTTGCCCAGCTTCACCAGCGCTTGCAATCAACAATGATCTTCGTCACCCACGACCAGGTCGAGGCGATGACGCTCGCCGACCGCATCGTCGTCATGAACAATCGCAGGATCGAGCAAATCGGCTCTCCCATGGAGATCTACGAGCGCCCCGCGACCAAATTCGTTGCAGGCTTCGTCGGCGCGCCGGCGATGAATTTTGTCGAGGCGACGCTCGACAGATCGGGTGCGAACGCCTCAGTCAGGTTGGCGGACGGGACGTCGGTTCAGACCGAGATCGCGTCCAGCCAGTTGACCGATCGCAAGCACAGCTTCGGCATCCGTTCGGAAGATGTCCGCATCGTTCCTGCAGGGCAGGGCAATACCAACGGGGTGGTCGATGTGCTCGAGCGGCTCGGCGAACGCACCTTGATCTACGCACGGCTGGGCGATGGCCAGCAGATCATCGGCTCCGATGTCGGCAACAGTCGTGTCGCTGTCGGCCACAAGGTCGGGCTAGCCTTCGATGGCCAGAAATCGCATCTGTTCAATGAGACAGGGCGCGCCTGGCACACGAGGGAGGCCTGACGTGGCCGATGGGTGGACGATGCCGCGGACCGCAACGCCGGCTGCCAGCGTCAGGGCCCCGAGCGTCGATATCTACGCGCCGCAATGGCGAAATTTCATTTTCGTCGCGCCATTCCTGTTCTTCTTCACGACGCTGCTCATCTTCCCGCTCCTCTGGGGGATGTGGCTGAGCTTCCACAAGGCCGACACTTTCTCGTCCGGAAATTTTGTCGGTCTTGGCAACTATATCAGGCTGTTTCACGACAAGGTGTTCCTGCAATCGGTCTGGAACACCTTCTACTTCGTGCTCCTGACGGTGCCGACGCTGGCGCTGATCGGCCTTTTCCTCGCGCTTTGCCTCAACCGCCGCACGCGCACTGCCGCTGTGCTGCGGACCCTGTTCTTTTCCTCCTCGGTGCTGTCGGTCACCATCGTCACACTGATCTGGCGCATCGTGTTCATTCCGAATGTCGGCCTGCTGTCGACGATCTACGGATGGTTTGGTGCCACCGCCCCAGCTTTCATTTCCGATCCAAGCCTTGCGATGATCGGTATCGCCGTTGCCACCGTCTGGTGGTGCATCGGTCTGCCGATGATGCTCTTTCTCTCGGCCTTGCAGCAGATACCGCAGGATATCTACGAAGCGGCGGCCCTCGACAATGCCAATCGCTGGCAGACCTTACGCTCGATCACGCTGCCGTCGATCAAACGCACTTTCGTCCTGGTGATCATCATCCAGATCGTGCTGCAATTCCAGCTGTTCGGCCAGGCCTGGCTGATGACGCGCGGCGGTCCCAACAACCTGACCAAGCCGATCGTGCTCTACATCTATGACACCGCATTCCGCCGCTGGGACCTGGGCATGGGTGCCGCGGCATCGGAAATCCTGTTCATCCTCATCCTGATCGCAGCCATGGCCCAGTACCTCGTCACACGCAACAAGGCACACCAGGCATGAGTGCTCCAGCCTCCATCAAGGGACGGGCATTTGGCGACCGCGTGTTGTTGGCCCTCGTCATCCTGCTTTCGATCGTCATGATCGCCCCGGTTCTGTGGGTCATCGGCCTGTCGCTCAAGGAAAATGCCGAGCTGATGGCCGATCCGAATTCGGTGTTTCACGCGCCCTACACCCTCAAGAACTACCTCAACACCATTGGTACCTCGTCGGTATTCCTCTGGGTGGGCAACAGCATCATCGTCTCGGGCGGATTGACACTCGGCACGCTGGTTTTGTCATCGCTCGCCGGCTATGGTTTTGCACGGCTGAACTTCCCCGGCCGAAACATCCTGTTCGTGATCGTGCTCTTCGGTCTGGCGGTTCCGGAACAGGCCGTGCTTGTCGCCCGCCATCAGATCTTCAGCATACTGAAGTTCCACAACACCTATCACGGGCTCATTCTCCCCGGCCTGTCGGCTTCGTTCGGCGTCTTCCTGATGACCCAATATTTCAAGGCCATCCCGAAGGAGCTGGACGAAGCCGCCATGTTGGACAATGCCAGCCGGTTCAGGATTTTCTGGAAGGTGCTTTTGCCACTCACGGTGCCTGCACAGGCAACCCTCGGCATCTTCACCTTCCTTGGCGCATGGAACGACTATTTGTGGCCGCTGATCTCGGCAACCAAGAAGGACATGTACACGCTGACCGTCGGCATGGCTTCGACACAGACCAATTTCGCCCAGTCTGAAGGTATCGGCTTCCTGATGGCGCAGGCGGTGTTCGCTGGCGCGCCGATCCTCATCGTCTACCTCCTTTTCCAGAAATACATCGTTACGGCCGTCTCAGGCGCCGCGGTCCGATAACGAAATTGCCCGACAGAGGAGTGCGCTGCGGCGACGGAAAGCATGAAGCCAATCCAGGGTGGAGAGGCGGAAACTCAGTAGGAGGAACTGATATGAAAATGCAGAAAATACTGTTTGCCGCGGTCTCCGCGGGCGTAATGCTGCTCGCCAGCCCGAGCCTTGCAGCGACGGAACTGACCGTGCAGCGCTTCTTCGGTGCCTGCGATGCCAATTTCGGCACAAGCACCGATGTCGGCAAGGCTGTTGGCGAATGCGGCATCATCACGTCGCTGATCAACAAGTTCAACGCCGACAATCCCGACGTGCACATCAACGTCACCACCGTGGAATGGCCGGGCTATGACCAGCTGACCGCACAATTCGCTTCGGGCGATGCTCCAGACATCGTCACGATCCACGAATCCGCGCTGTCGGACTATCAGTCCAAGGGCCTGTTGATGCCGCTCGACGATCTCTTGAAGTCCATCGGCGTCACACCTGAAGCCTTCACGGACGCAGCGCGCAACGGCGCCACCAAAGACGGCAAGATCTACGGCTTGCCGATCGACAGCTGGACGATGCTCTATCACATCAATATGGATCTCTTCAAACAGGCTGGTCTCGTCAATGCCGACGGCACTCCGATGCTTCCGACATCGCCTGAGGAACTGCTCGCCCAGGCCGAACAGTTCAAACAGAAAACCGGCAAGCCCTACTTCGTTCAAAACCTGGCCAATGAGACGGCACTCTACACGCGCAATCTCTACACCTATCTCTTCCAGCAGGATTCCGACTTTTTTGCCGATCCGAAGCATGTGAAGCTCAATACGCCGGAAGCCAAGAAGGTCGTAGAGATGTACAAGGCGATCTTCGACAAGGGCTACACTACCAAGGACCTCGACTACGGCGGCGCTATCAACGCCTTCCTTGCCGGTGACGGTGGCGTTCAGCTCAACGGCACGTGGGTCGTCGGCGACAACAATGCCCAGTCCGAAACCAAGGGCACGGCGCTCAACAAGGGCGGCTACGCGGTCTACCCGTACCCGCAGCTGTTTGGCGGCGCCCATGCGCAATATGCCGATGGCCACACCTGGGCAGTCTCGCAGAAGGACCGCACGCCTGAACAGACCGCGGCCATCGGCAAGTTCCTGAAGTTCTTCGCCGACAACGACTTCGAATGGTCGCGCACCGGGCACCTGCCAGCATACAAGGCCATCATCACCTCGGACGCATTCAAGGCACTGCCGCATCGCAACACGATTGCCGCCATCTCCGATCTAGGCAGGCCGTTGCCGTCAGCGGTGCAGCGTCAGTTTGCGATCCAGGACATTGTCGGCGAAGAGATGAGCGCTGCAATCACCGGCCAGAAAGACGTCGACGCCGCGCTTGCGGACATGGAAAGCCGCGTCAACGAATTGCTTGCCAACATCTGACCACAGGTTTCCCGGGGAGTTGTCCCGACGCCCCCGCGGCTGGAAACAGTCGCGGGGGCTTTTTCTGTCAGATGACGAAGTGAGACCGTCGACCCTGTAAGGTACATGGGATATCGCGCTTTGACGCAACCACGGATGACGTTGAGCCAGTCGGATCCGAATGGAAATGACGCGGAGTACCCTGGATGTTCAGTCCCGGCATTTGCTGGAGCGGATTGAGTCCGAAACGTTCGGGTCATGTAGTCCACGCCCTGCAGATGAATTCATAGGCGTGAGGCCCTTGAGGGTTTTGAGCCTCCGGGCGAAGTTGTATGCGTAGCGCTTGGCCAGCGCCCTCAAGCTCTCTTGACTATGTTGTATCGCTCGACGGACCGCCTCTGTCGTCGTGCCGCTCCCATGGAGAACCTGAGCCAGGCTGCCTCCTTTGATTCGGGAGACAAGTACTACTTTGGCAGTTTAGGTTTGAGGGCGTGTGCGGGCAGCTTCTGACAGTGAGGACATCTGCGGGGTGGCGATCGC
>NZ_VFTI01000034.1:0-67253 GCF_006439515.1 Mesorhizobium sp. B3-2-1
GGTCATGGTCTTCCAGTGGCCATGCGGCACTTTGGCCTTGATGCGCTGTCCAACCGGCGCCCAGCCCCTGAGCGGCGACATGTTGGTCTTGGTCCAGGTCTCGTCAATAAAGACCAGTCGCGTCGGATCGATCCGGTCCCGATACTTCGTCCACTGCATGCGCCGTCGCGCGACATCGGGACGATCCTGCTCGACGGCGATCAGCGTCTTTTTTTGTGACTGAGCTTCTCGGCATGCACGAACTCCCACACCGAACGGTAGTCGACCCTCAGGCCACGCTCGCCAAGTTCGGCCACAAGGCCGCGCAAGGTGAAGTCCCTGTCGTGACAGCGTTCGATCAGCCAGTCGCGCCACGCTCCCGAGAGCTTCTTCGGTTTGTAGCCGCCGACCTGGCGAGGCGCAGCACTGCCAGTCTCTTCGACGCGCTTAAGCCACGCGATGGCCGCGCTGTAGCTGACGCCAAATCGAGCCGCCGCCGCGCGTCGCGAGAGCCCTTCCGTCTTGACCGCGGCTACAACCCGCTCGCGAAGGTCCATCGAATAGGCTGCCATCCATGCTGGCCTCCTCCCAGCATGCATGTTGAATCAGAACTGCGATGATTTGGGAATCCCACGACTCTTATAAATCTCATCCCGCTCTAGGGTGGCCCAGCAGCACGGAAGATGTCGGCGACCTCGATCGAGGTGCGCACGGCTCAACCGGGCGGCGTCTTGCCTTCCATAAGCGCCATCAACCGATCGAGCGGCCCGGCGACCGCATGGGTCGAGACCTTGGTGTAGAGCGCGATCGTATCGAGCTTGCTGTGCCCGAGCAGCACCTGGATGACGCGGATGTCGACATCCTGTTCGAGTAAGTGGGTGGCGAAGCTGTGACGCAGCGTGTGCGGACTGACGCGCTTGCGGATGCCGGCGACTTCGGCCGCCTCCTGGACGGCGCGGTGCAGTTGCCGCGACGAGATCGGCGCCGTGCAACTGCGGCCCGGGAACAGCCAGCCATGCGGAAGCATCACCCCGCGCCGCCTGCCTTCGCGCCACCACAGCCGCAGGAGTTCCAGAAGCTGCGGCGAGAGCATCGCGTTGCGGTCCCTGCGGCCCTTGCCCTGCTCGACGCGGAGCAGCATGCGCGTGCTATCGACATCGTCGACCTTGAGATGCGCGACCTCGGACACGCGCAGGCCCGCGCCATAGGCGACGCCGAGCGCGGCCTTGTACTTGATGCCAGGTGCGGCTTCGAGCAGCCGCGCCGCTTCCTCCACGCTCAGCACGTCGGGAAGCTTGCGCTGATACCGCATGACCACCAGCGCACGCGCCAGATCCCGCCGCTTCAGCGTCACCAGGAACAGGAACCGCAACGCCGAGACCGCGCCGTTGATCGTCGCAGGTCCGGCGCCACTCTCATGCTGATGAAGCTGGAAGCGGCGGATGTCCTCAGACGACGCCGCATCGGGCGAGCGGCCGAGGAACGCGGCGAAGCGCCGGACGTGACGAACGTAATCCTGCTGGGTATGCGAGCCCAGGCCCCGCATCAGCATGTCGTGCTGCATGCGCTGGCGAAGCGGGCTAATAGGTGCATCGGTCGATGGGGTAGCCATGGCGAGTTCCTCTCGTTGAAGGGAACTCCATCGTCAGATCGACGCCTCTACCCGCTCAAGGCCTATGACATGCACGCCATCTCAGAAGGAGGCGGCCCTCCCGCGCAGCGGGTTCGTGCATGAGGCGCGAAGCGGTCATCCGCACCGCGAATTCTATTGACGTGTCCTTAGCCGTAACTTTCCCTCCCCTGTGCGTCGCCAGTATTCTCTCGGTCTAACCTCTTTTCCTGATGGCCCAGCCGATGCCTCCCGCAAGCACGATGCCAAGCAGCGGCCATTTCGCCCAGAACTCTCCCTGCCAGGACAGCAGGTTTACTGCGACGACCCCCAACGCTACGGCACCCAAGATCGCGATGCCCCGATTGATGTGGCTCGTCGTGCTTGCCAAGCGCAGCCCCGCCAGCAAGGAGACGGCTAATATCGGCCACTGTGCCCAGAAAATCCCATTCCAGGAAAGCAGATTAATGGCCGCCAACCCCAGCGCGATGAAACCAAGCAGAAGGAATTTCCGGCTGATCCTGCGCTCGAGGGATGCGCCAGCCCCGGCCGCGTCGCGCGTCGGCGCGTCACTGGCAAGAGGCGTTGCGGCGGGTTCGGCGCGCGGCGGTGCCGGCGCTGCCTTGCTCTCCTGTCCGCCAATCCGGACAGCATAGCTCGGCACACCTTCTTCGAGGTTCTTGACCACGAGGTCGCCCAGGAACTCAAACCCAACCGCCATCTTGTTTCGGACCTGATCGTACACTGTATTCGAGATCACAATCCCGCCCGCCGGGGCAGAAGTCTGAAGCCGGGCGGCAATGTTGACGCCGTCTCCATAAATGTCACTGCCCTCGACCATGACGTCGCCAAGGTTGATGCCGATCCGAAAGCGCATCTGCGTTGCGGCCGGACGGACGGCATTGTGCCCGGCCAACTCGTTCTGAGCGTCGATTGCCGTGCGCACGGACTCGACGACGCTCGGGAATTCGGCAATCAACCCGTCGCCCCAGGTGTTGACGACACGCCCGCCATGGGAATCGATCAGTCGCGCTATGGCGCCCCTGTACTGTTTCAGAGTTGCCAACGTTCCTTCTTCGTCGGCTTCCATGAGGCGCGTATACCCCTGAACATCCGCCGAGAAGATGGTCGTCAGTTTGCGGCGTGTGGCCGACATTGCAATGACCCCTGCCCGATGTGAACAGCCGAAGTTTGCCGTCCTTCGGTGGCCGAGTCTACGGCGCATGCCCGTGGGTACTGAAAACACTGGAGGAACGCGGCGAAGCGCCGGACGTGACGAACGCAATCCTGCTGGGTATGCGAGCCCAGGCCCCGCATCAGCATGTCGTGCTGCATGCGCTGGCGAAGCGGGCTAATAGGTGCATCGGTCGATGGGGTAGCCATGGCGAGTTCCTCTCGTTGAAGGGAACTCCATGGTCAGACCGACGCCTCTACCCGCTCAAGGCCTATGACATGCACGCCATCTCAGAAGGAGGCGGCCCTCCCGCGCAGCGGGTTCGTGCAATGAGGCGCAAAGCCGCCGTTCTCTTGAGGATGAAAAGCACGCTGCTTGCAGACAGCGCAAGAAAGTGGACAGGCGGCGGGCAGACCTTTCAGGAATGACGCCGTCGCGCGCGCAGCAATTGCCGATAGCCGCGCTCGACCATCTTCAGGCCGTCGCGCACGAGGCGATGCGTCTGGTAGCGGAAAGCCGAGTCATGCCAGTCCGCCGCGCTGACCAACCGTCGGCCGAACAAGGCAGTCGCGACGTCAAAGTGGGATGCCTGTTGGTCGCGGCCATCCAGGCATCTCAGCATATGGCCTAGGCGGCGGCGCTGGGCTGCGGTCAAGCGGGGGTCGGGAAGGTGTTGCCTATGGATCGAGCGGAGGAACCGCTCGATCGCCTGGAGCCGATCGTGCGCCATTTCATCGAGCGGGATAATAGCGGCAAGCGGCTCGCCCGGCAGTGTCTCGCCGAGAATTGCCAGTTGCGTGCCGCCGGGCGGAGATCGCATGTGAAGGCCGGTCCCGTCGTGCTGGCCCGCGGCCAGGGGGACGCCGGAGGCCCTGCCCTGCCCCGCGCGCAGGCCCGGCGGAACCTCGACAAGGTTGACGACCCCAGGGTTAATCTGAGGCGCCCAATAGACGGGCTGCTCGATCGCGGTCTGGTCAGGCCGAGCGGCGAAACTGCAGACCCCAGCGCTTGCGCAGCGCGCGCATCGCCTTGGCTGAGCGGGAGGCGGCAAAGTCTTGCTGATACTGCGGATTGCGTCGTAGGAACTCCCAGGCAATCGCATCGGCGTCGGCGCCTTTGATGAACGCATATGCCTGTGGGTCACGCCACTGCGATGTATCCGGCTTCATCCGCATCCTTCCCTTCTCAAGGATTTGATAGGGGGACGCGGCGTTGAGCGAAATCCTTGGATTCCGTCATTGACGAATGGACGAGGAGATATCCCGGCGTCGAGATCAGGCCAGGGCTTTTGCGATGCCTACTGGCTTGCGCCCTGCAGTATCTTGAATGTGTCCGTCCAGATGCGATAGGCGTCGTCATCGCCTTGGCTCCACGCACCGAAGGCGCGCCAGGCCGCGACAGACGATGCGGGCTGCTCGAACAGCGAGCCGACCGACTGGTCACCGGCGGGCCAGCCGGCTGGCTGATGGCATATCGCGTCCTGCGTGAGACGCCGCAGGTCGGCCAATGCAGAGCGGATGTGCGGCAGCGGAAATTCGAAGATGTCGGTGTTGTCACTCGCCTCCCGAACGACAACCGCAAGCTTGGCGATTACACCAGCCAAGGATTCAGCAGGCGTCGCAGCAACCTCAGTCAACAAGGCTTCGGCCTTCTCAGCGTCACCCTCCTCCGTGGACCGCGCATCGAGATAGCTGCGGTCGGCGATATCCCCCTCCCCGCGCCCGATGACATCACCGGTAGACAAGAGCGCGCCGCTCTCAAAAAGATCTTCCTCCGCCTGCTGCTGCCGCACACACGAGGCCAGCATCGCAACGTGCGCATGAATCCAGGCAACAGATAGAGCCACGACCGGGTCCACTGCCGGCTGATCGTCGACGATCGATGAGATTTGTGAAGCTGGCCGATTTCCACTCACTCGTTGCGCCATTTCTCACTCGTGACGAAAGGACAAGTCGTGGCTATTGTCAGAATCAGCGAAGATTCTGAGCTATCAACGACGTCGTGCAGGTGGGGCCGAGCGAAGCTATTTCGCCAGACCTCATCAATGACTTCCGTAGGGTTGAATACTAAAAGCGGCTTTTTTGACCTATGTCAACCAAAAAGAACGATTTTGAGATCGAAGCAATTTCTGTTCAGCAGTGTCGTGCTGCAAGAGCAATGCTCGAATGGAGTCAGGGCGACCTGGCCGAGGCAGCTGCTGTTTCGAGGACTACGATAGTAGATTTCGAGAGGAGTATTCGTATTCCGCACAGAAACAATCTTGCTGCGATCCGCCGTGCGTTTGAGGCAGCGGGTATAGAATTCCTGGCGGAGAATGGCGGCGGTGCTGGCCTGCGATTTGTACGAAGGTCGGATCGGACCTAGGAACCTTTCGCCCGGCGCGATTGCCGGGCGAGAGGATCCTGGTTCACTCACCGTTGCGGCGGCTGGGGCGGGACCAGATGAGGCTATGAGCCTCGCCTTCCTCGTCGGCGAAGAGGTTGGCGTAGATCGGAGCGGTGAAGCTCGGATCGTCCAGCTTGAGCCCGAGATAGTCGCGGCCCTCGTTGGAGCGCTTGGACCAGGCGGCGCCGATTTCGGCCTTGCCGACCACGATGCGGTGGCTTGGAGCGTTCTCGCCGCTGGCCCGGGTGTCGGGAATGATGCGCACGCCTTTGGCCTGGACGCTGAGGGTGACGATCTCGCCGGTGAACTCGTTCGCATTGGTCTTCTTGAAAGTGCCGATGGTAGCCATTTTCAGTCTCCGTCTTCTTCGTTTCCGAGCCCGCACCATGCGACCTCGATGGCGATCGTGAGGCCGAAGGCGACTGCCGCCGCATCGCTTGCGACCGCAGCAAAGCGGAGGATGGCGCAGGCGCGCGTTTCTTGTTTCGCGAGGAATGGGCTTTGCCCAGGGGAAGAAACGCGCGACGCGCCGTTGCGGCATAGGCGGTCGAGGCTTCAGCCTTCCTCCGGCCAGATCAGCCCGTTCGAGAGGTCGTTGGTCCACTCTACGAAATGAGAGACGGAGGCAATGGCGGCATTTGAGGCTGAGAGACAAAGAGGATTTGCTATCGCAATAGCCGTGGCTGACCCAGGACGGACGTAGAGCCAAGTAAGAAATCTACGTCCGGTAACGGAGCGCTTCGGCGAGAAGAGCGAAAGCTGGAGATGCCTGCCGACGGTTGGGATAGTAGAGGTGATAGCCTTGGAAGTAGGGGCACCAGTCGGCCAGAACTTCCTTCAACTCGCCCCGCTCGAGGTAAGGACGGGCAAGCTCCTGCGGCACATAGGCCAAGCCATGCCCGTCGACGGCAGCGTGCAGCACCGGAACGATGCTGTTGAACGCAATCTGGCCGTCGACGCGCACGCTGAATTCGCGGCCGTCTTTCTTGAACTCCCATGCATAGAGGGTGCCCGCCGTACTGAGGCGTATATTCACGCAGGCGTGGTTGGTCAGTTCCTGCGGTGTTTCGGGCGCTGATCGACGCTCAAAATATGCTGGCGACCCCACCACGGCAAAGCGCCAGTCTGGTCCGATCCGCACGGCGATCATGTCCTTGCTGACAGACTCTCCCAAGCGCACGCCCGCATCGAACCGTTGCTCGACGATATTGGTGAAGCCGTAGTCTACGTCCAACTCCACCTTGATATCTGGGTATTGCGCCAGAAACGGCAGCAGTCTCGGCCGAAAGATGGTGTCGATGACATAGTCGATGCAGGTGATGCGGATCGTGCCCGCCGGTTTGTCGCGCATGGCACTCACGGCGTCGATTTCGGCCTGGATCTGCTCGAAGTGTGGCCCAAGCGATCTCGCCAGCCGAGCGCCGACATCCGTGGTGGCGACATTGCGGGTGGTGCGCGCCAGCAACCGCATGCCGAGCCGATCCTCGAAGCCCTTGATGGTGTGACTCAGCGCTGACGGGGTGACGCCCAATTGGGCGGCCGCCTTGGTGAAACTTCGCTCCCGCGCGACGGCCAGAAAGGCCGTTATCTCGTTGATCTGGTCGCGAGGCATTTGTGAGCGTCTTTCATCAGAGCATGAAGTTTACCCCGTCTAATCGAAGGGATCAACACGCGCTACCTTTAGTTTCAGACAACCACCCAGGCCGGTAGGCCCAATGAAAGAAGCGCAAATGGAAATCCTGAGAGCCGGCTCCAAGCCCTCCGCCAAAGGTCCAACCGACTGGTTCAGCGGGACGGCCCGGATCGACGCCCTGTTCAACCCGTTCGCCCCCGATCGGGTGCAAGGCGCCAACGTCACCTTTGAACCAGGCGCCCGCACCGCGTGGCACACCCATCCGCTCGGGCAGACCCTTGTTGTCATTTCCGGCATCGGCCGGGTGCAGCGGTGGGGCGGCCCTATCGAGGAAATCCATCCTGGAGACGTCGTCTGGTTCGCGCCCGGCGAAAAGCACTGGCATGGAGCGGCACCTGAAAATGCCATGACGCACCTGGCCCTGCAGGAAGTGCAGGACGGCAAGGTGGTTGACTGGATGGAGAAGGTCACCGACGAGCAGTACGCGAAGGAGCGTGCCGTCTGATGCCCCATGTGATCGTTAAACTCTGGCCGGGCAAGTCGGAACAGCAGAAGCAGCGGCTTGCCGATGCCATCACCCGCGACGTGATGGAAGCCCTCAACTACGGCGAGGAATCCGTCTCCGTCGGCTTTGAAGAGGTCAGCGCAAGCGACTGGCGGGCGGAAGTCTACAAGCCGGACATCCTCGACAAGCCGGGAACCCTCTACAAAAAGCCCGGCTATAGCATGTGAGGCGCTGATGGGCTGGCATGCTGAAGAACTCTCCAGGATCGCTGCGACTGACGATCTGCGCATCGCGCCGTTCCGCAGCGACGGCAAGACCTACGGGACGCTGACCTGGATATGGTCGGTGGTCGTTGACGGTGAACTTTACGTCCGCGCCTACAACGGCCAGTCCTCCCGCTGGTATCAGGCTGCGAAGGCCCAGGAGGCCGGACGGATTACGGCGGGTGGCAGCACCCATGAGGTGGCGCTGGAGTTGGTCGACGACCAGGGGATCACCCCTCGTATCAACGAGGCCTACCGGCGGAAATACGCCGGCAGTCCTTACCTCACCCACATGATCGGAAGCCGTGCACAGAGCGCCACCGTCCGCATCGTACCAACCGCATAGAAAGCTACGAACATGATCCTCAATGAAACATTCACCCTCGCCAACGGGGTGGCCATTCCGAAGCTCGGCCTTGGCACCTGGATGATCCCGGGCGGCGAAGTCGCTCAGGTTGTGCGCAACGCTGCTGAGGTCGGTTACCGCCACTTCGACACGGCGCAGGCCTATGCGAACGAGAACGGCGTTGGCGAAGGCCTGCGCGCAACCGGCATCGCCCGTGACCAGCTTTTCGTGACCACCAAGCTGGTGGCCGAGAGCAAAGACTATGCCGACGCGGTCCGCCGAATCGATAGCTCCCTGAAGACCCTTGGTGTCGACCACATCGACCTTATGCTAATCCACAGCCCGCAGCCATGGAGCGACTTCCGAAAGGGGGAGCATTTCTTCGAGGGCAACCTCCAGGCATGGCGCGCGTTGGAGGAGGCCTACAACGCCGGCAAACTGCGAGCGATCGGCGTCTCGAACTTCGAAGAGGTCGACCTGGACAACCTTCTGGACAACGCCTCGATCAAGCCGATGGTCAACCAGATACTCGCGCACGTCGGCAACACCCCGTTCGACCTGATCGATTACTCACTCGGCAAGGGCCTGCTGGTCGAGGCGTATTCTCCGGTTGCCCACGGCGCGGTGCTCAACAACGCCGATCTTGCCGCCCTTGCCCAGAAGTACAATGTCTCCGTTCCGCAGCTATGCATCCGATATTGCCTTGAGCTCGGTCTCCTGCCGATGCCCAAGACCTCGAAGCGGGAGCACATGCAGAGCAATGCTGCCGTCGACTTCGATATCTCGGCGGAGGATATGACGACATTGAAGGGCGCAAAGCCCATCGAGCACTATGGCGAGGCGACGCACTTCCCTGTGTTCGGCGCAAGCAATCGCGCGAAGTGACAAACTGACTCTTGATCCCCCTGGTGACCATCGATCCGGCTTCGTCATTAGGCGATGTGCTGCCGCCCGATCAGCGGCAGCTTCGGTTCGAACTGTAGGAAAAAAATCCAGCCGCAGGCTCTCTGGGTCATTGCGCGTATGGATCGATTTCGCGGACGATCTCCGAGTCGTCTCCGTCATATTCGGCAACCGGCATGACGGCGAGCGTGCCGTCGCCGGCGCGGAAGATCACGATGCTGACCATCAGGGTGGTGGCGAGGCTGAAAGCGAAGGCGTTGGCTTCTGCGAGCGACATTTTTCAGGCTCCTGTTTGGAAGCGGGGATCCATTCCCCGCGTGACAGGCGCCCGATGTGTCCGGCCGAGGGCCGCGATCACCGTGCAGGCGTAGCCGAAACGGCGGCACGCTTTGCGTAGTCCGACCCTTTATGGGTTGATGGCGTCAGGCCCTCGGACCGGACCAAGGAATTGCGCTAATGGACGTGGGGGTGGATCCCCGCTTCCAAACCGGAGCCGGTTAGGCATGGCGCTCGAAGCTACCGCCTTCACAGCCAACCGGAAACTGTCATGGCCGCACTTCGTCTCCGACCAGCATGTAAGCAGGCGAGCATGGCGTTGTGTCGCGCTGCCACGGACGCCCGTCATGTGGCGCCGAATTTCATGACCGGGATGCCGAGCCCGCGGGCTTTGTCAGCGAGGTTGTCCTGAATGCCCGTGCCTGGAAAATGAACGACGCCGATTGGCATTGTCTCGAGCATCGCGTCGTTGCGTCTGAAGGGAGCGGCCTTGGCATGCCTGGTCCAGTCAGGCTTGAAGGCGATCTGTGGCACCTTGCGATTGTGCGCCCATTTGGCGGCGATCAATTCGGCTCCCCTGGGCGACCCTCCATGGACCAGAACCATGTCCGGGTGCTTGGCGTGTATCTGGTCGAGCTTGGCCCAGACGAGGCGATGGTCATTGAAGTCGAGCCCGCCGGTGATGGCGACCTTCGGCCCAGTGGGCAAGAGCGCCTGGTTATCGGCAAGTTTCTTGGCGGCCAGGAAATCGCGACTGTCGATCATTGACGCGGTGAGATTGCGGTGGCTGACCTTGGAGCCCGAACGCGGCCGCCAGATCGAAAGGGTGTGTCGCTCGAAGTGCTCAGCGGCCTGATCGCGCATCAGTTCGAAGGCACTGCGGCTTTCGAGCAGCGTCTGGCCTTGGGCGGTGAGCCGTTCAAGTTCGACGGACTTGACCTCGGAGCCGTCCTGTTCGCGCTGCAGGCGCCGCTGTGAGAGTTCGTTGTCGTCGAGTTCGCGTTCGATCCGGTTGGTTGCGCGATGGAATAGGTTGACGGTGCCCCAGAGCAGTTCCTCGAGGTCGGGTTCGAGGCGTGTGTCGGCCATCGCCACCACGAGGGCGTCGAAGATGTCGGCGATGCTGGCTGCGATGACGTGGCCCTCGGGGAGCGGGCGCGGATCGGGTTCGTCTTCGAAGGGACGGTAGCCGTAAAGTTGTAGTTCGTGAAGGACGTGGTCGGTCGGCGATGACGCGTGCGGCGGTTCGAAGTCCGTATCATGGTGGTCGTTCATGTGCCTTCCTTTCCGGGATCGGTCGCGTCCATCGCGGCCTTCATGGCGACGACGGCGACGGACGGTCCGGATCTGCACCCGCAGCGCCAGCGCAGGGCCGGAACGGAAGTGGAGGATGGCGAAGCCCGGCTATTTTGTTCGCGATGGAACGCGCGCTCTGCGGCGCGCCGGAAAATAACCGGGCGCAGCCATTGCCAATCCGGACCGACCGGCGCGCCGATCGCCCTCTGGAAGGCCGTGGGATGTCGTCTTCCGGCAAAGGAGCTGGCCATTGTGGCGACCATCGACAGGGACGGGGCCAGCGCTCGCCCCCCTCCCGGTCAGGCCGCTGTTCGTGCCACGAAGCGTTCAGCGTCCTGCGGTGCGATCTGGACCCGCAGGATTGCCCTGAGGGCATTGAGACCGAGCAGACGCAGATCCTCGTTGAAGTCGCCGAGCTGTGGCTGCAGCACGATCGCCTCGATCCCCGCCGCGTTGGCGCGCTCGATAAGGGTCGCCACTGCTCCGTCCCCCGCCGGATCATTGTCGCGAGCAATGTAGAGACGACGCAGCGTATCGGGAAACAGGATGGCGGACAGATGTGCTGCCGACAGGGCCGCGATCACCGGCATGGAAGGCAGCGCCGAACGCTGTGACAGCATCGTCTCGATGCCTTCACCGGCTGCCATGACATCGCAGCCGATGCCGAAACGGACCGCGTGCCCGAGCAGTTCCCCCATCGCCCGCCTCGGAGTATTGATCGGCGCCCGGCCGAGATGGGCCTCGCTGAAACCGGCCGGATCGAGCCAGGTGCGGTGTGCGCCTGTAAGCCTGCCTGTCAAGTCAGTGACGGCCGCAATCATCGCGGGCCAGATTTCGGTCGGCGCCTCCACGTCGGGCCGGTAGTAGCAACGCGGATGGAATCGAAGACTTCCGGTTTCGTGCAAGGCCGTTATTCCGCGTCCACGCAGGTAGGTCTCCACAAGCGTTCGCGAGATCGGCTGCGACATGGAAACCAGCCGCCTCGCGGCTTCGACAGAGCCGGAAGGAGCAGGAACTGGTGGCATCGTGCGTTCAGTTGGATTGAGCGTCGGTTGGGGCATCGACAAAAAACTGCGCGCCTCGTCGGCGACGTCCTTGAAGTCGACCAAGCCACGTGACTCCCGAATGACGTCGAGCAGATCACCGTGCTCGCCGGTGGCAGCGTCGGTCCATTTCCCAGCCGCGCCCTTGCCGGATTCCGGCCCTTTCAGGCGGACAAACATGGACCGCCCCGGCGTATTGCGCACATCGCCGACCAACCAGTAGCGGCCCTCTCGATGACCGTTGGAGAGATAGCGGCTGCACACAGCCTCGGCCTGTTGGCTGAGACGAGATGCCAGTTCGGAAGCGTCGAGACGGGGCATCAGCTCGCCTCCCTCTCATTGACGCGCTGCATCGGATAGCGCTCGAGGACTTTGGCAAGGATGGCCGGTCCCGCGGCATCGGTGGGAACGAACATGCGTAGCTTCCAGGATATAATCTCGTGAAAAAGCCCATAAGCCGAGAGCCGCTCGCGCATCGCATCGGTGAAGCCCGAAAGCTCAATGCGGTTGGCGCCCATGACGCGGACACGCCGCAGATGAAGTCCTTCGGCGAGGTCGAGCGTCGTGCGGCCATCGACCAGTGCGTCGAAGGCGTCGTCAGCCGTCAGTGTGCTCACACCAAGTGCGAGAGCGCCAGCGGCCCAAGCCGCAGAGACCATGCGGCCGATAATGCGCTCGCCCTCGTCGGTCTGGAGCCGATAGACACGGCTGGACTCGTTCGGGAGCCGCTTCCAGATTGGCAGCAACAATCCGGCGACGACGTGGATAGTCGAATCGGAGAACGCCGGAACGTTGGCGACCTCTGCATTCCAGGCCGTCGCAAAGGTTTTGGGATCCGCCTTGGTCCAATGACTTTCCTCTATCATGCGGAGGGAAGCATGGTGCTGTTCCATCGGTCGGATCAGACGAACGCGCCGTTCGACCTCGCCATCGTCGAGCATGAGCGATGGCGCTGGAATCTGCACAGCGGCGCGTCCTGAGCGTTCGTTGACGAGCAGAATGGAACGCGGATCGTCGCAATAGGCGACAGCCTCCTCACACGACGTCGGTCGATTGCGTTGGCGCTGGGCAATGGTGAGGAGTTGCGTTTCGGCGCCTGTGCCCGGATGGGAGTAGATCGTGCGCCGGTCGGTGACGACGAAACTCTCCGCCTGCAGCGTCTCCAGCCCAACGTCATAGATGCCGGCGGCGATGGCGCCTTCTACCTTGGCGGTGAGCAGTTGCTCGAAGGCCGCGAACAGGACATCTTGCAGATCGATAGTGAGCGCCAGCAGCCGATTGAGGAAGGTGGTGATTGGCGGCAGGTCATCCTTGATGCCGCTATCGTCCATCAGCTTTAGGCCGGTCGTCTCCTCGAACCGCTGCAGCGAACAGCCCCTCACTTTGCCGCGTACGATCAGCAGATAGAGCTGGCGCAGCGCATCGCGCGCATAGTGCGATTCCAGATTGTCCTCTGGCCGGAACAGGCCCTGTCCGCCGGTCTGGCGTTGGCCGCGCGTGATGGCGCCAAGCGTATCGAGGCGGCGAGCGATGGTGGAGAGGAAACGCTTCTCCGCTTTCACATTGGTCGCGATTGGCCGGAAAAGCGGAGGTTGCGCCTGATTGGTCCGGTGCGTGCGACCAAGGCCCTGGATGGCCGTGTCGGCTTTCCAGCCCGGCTCGAGCAGGTAGTGGACGCGAAGCCGCATGTTGCGTGACGACACGTCGGCGTGGTAGCTGCGTCCTGTCCCCCCAGCATCGCTGAAGACCAGAACGCGTTTCATGTCATCCATGAAGGCCTGCGTCTCGGCGAGATTGGCCGAGGCAGCGCGGCTCTCAACCATGAGCCGTTCCTTCTTCCGGACGATGCGCCGTGACCTGCCCGTCACTTCCGCCACCATATCCGTGCCGAAGCGCTGGACGATCTGGTCGAGCGCGCCGGGGACCGCTGGCAGGCTGGCGAGCTTCTCGATCAGCGCCGTGCGGCGCGCGACCGCCTCGCGGCTTTCCACCGGTTGGCCGTCGCGGAAGACCGGCCTGGACGACAGATTGCCCTCGGAATCGGTGAAGGGCTCGTAGAGCTGGACCGGGAAGGAATGCGCGAGGTAGTCGAGGACATATTCTCGTGGTGTGATGTCGACGCGGACGTCGTTCCATTCCTGTGTCGGGACCTCGGCCAGCCTGCGCTCCATCAGCGCCTCGCCGGTGGAGACGATCTGGATGACCGCCGAATGCCCTGCGTCGAGGTCCTGATCAATCGAGCTGATCAGCGTCGGCGTCTTCATCGATGTCAACAGATGAGCGAAGAAGCGCTGCTTGGCGCTTTCGAAGGCCGAGCGTGCGGCTGACTTGGCCTGGCGGTTCAAGGTGCCGCCGTCGCCAGTGATGTTGGCGGCCTGCATGGCTGCATCGAGATGGTTGTGAATGACGGCAAAGGCACCGGCATAAGCATCGTAGATGCGTCGCTGCTCGGGCGTCAGCTCGTGCTCGACCAGCTCATATTCGACGCCGTCGAAGGACAGCGAGCGTGCCGTATAGAGGCCAAGGGCGCGCAGGTCTCGCGCGAGCACCTCCATCGCTGCCACGCCGCCCGCGTCTATGGCTTCGACGAATTCCGCACGGGTGGAGAATGGCAGGTCCTCGCCGCCCCACAGGCCGAGCCGCTGGGCATAGGCGAGATTGTCGACCGTCGTGGCGCCGGTCGCGGACACATACACCACACGTGCGCGTGGTAGAGCGTGCTGCAGACGCAGGCCGGCGCGGCCCTGATGCGACGCGGCGACATCGCCGCGCTCTCCCTTGCCGCCACCGGCGTTTTGCATAGCATGCGCTTCGTCGAAAATGATAACTCCTTCAAAATCGGGACCCAACCATTCGACGATCTGCTTGACGCGCGAAACCTTCCCGCCGCGGTCATCGGAGCGCAGCGTGGCATAGGTTGTAAACAGGATGCCTTCCGACAGCGTGATTGGACGGCCTTGAGGGAAGCGCGACAGCGGGGTGACGAGCAGACGCTCCATGCCGAGTGCCGACCAGTCGCGCTGGGCATCCTCAAGCAGCTTGTCCGACTTGGAGATCCACACCGCTTTGCGGCGGCCCTGCAACCAGTTGTCGAGAACGATACTCGCCGCTTGCCGACCCTTGCCGACGCCGGTGCCATCCCCGACAAAGAAACCACGCCGGAAGCGCACAGCCTCCTGCGCATCGTCCGGCGCGGCTTTGACGATGTCGAATGTATCGTCGACCGACCACGAACCGGCGAGGAAGCCCGCATGGGCCTCGCCGGCGAGGATCAGCGTTTCGAGCTGGGCATCTGAAAGTGACGTCAGAATGTCGCTGGGAAGCATCGGTCGATAGCGGGGCTTGGGCGGCGCGACGGAGGCCATGGCGGCGGATTGCACCAGCTTGGTTGGGTGCCCCTGGGAGCCTGGAATGCGGATCGTCTGCAATCCGTATTCCTCATAGATCGCATCGGTCAGGCGGGCTCCTTCGTCAGGCGTCCAATCCACGGTCTCGTAGGCGAGTTCGACGCCGGCGAGTTCGGGGCGTTTGGAACGAGCCGGCATAGCGGCAGGGCGCGCGAGATAGCCGCGCACGGTGCGGGATGTCGCGATGGTGGGCACGACCTTAACCGTATCGGCGACCGGCAGCCGCGCACCTACATGCTCTTCTATCCAGCCGAGCAGCGTCGCGACGTCCGGTGCAAGACCGGGAGATGCCGGAAAGAGAGAGGAATCGCCAGCAGCTACCTTGTCGATGACCGTCAGCCGCGTCTCGATCGTCGTGCCATGCTTGGCATATACCGAGCCGCCGATCGTAGCGGTGAAAACGACGCGGCTGCGCTCCTGCAGGCGGACGAAGGCGTCGCGCCAGGCAGGTGTCTCCGGCCCGAAGTTCGCGCCGGTGATCGTTACCAGACGACCGCCATCGGCAAGCCGGGCAAGTGCCGAAGCGACATGGCGATAGGCTGCATCGGCGACACGACCCTGGACATGGGCGAGCACGGAAAATGGCGGGTTCATCAACACCACGGTCGGCATGATCGACGGATCGAGATGATCGTCGATCTGAGCGGCATCGAACCGGGTGATCGCGAGGGCCGGAAAGAGGGTGGACAAGAGGCCGGCTCTGACCTCGGCGAGTTCATTTAAAACGAGCGAGCCGCCGGCGATCTCGGCGAGAATGGCGAGCAGACCGGTGCCGGCGGAAGGTTCAAGTACCCGGTCTGTGGGGGTAATGGCCGCCGCGGTGACAGCAGCGAAGCCCAACGGGATCGGAGTCGAAAACTGCTGGAACGCCTGGCTCTCCTCCGAGCGACGCGTCTGGGTGGGCAAGAGGCCGGCAATCCGTTCGAAGAGCGGCAAGGCGCAAGCCGGAGATCCGGCTTTGCGTAGCAGCGATTTTCCATATTTGCGAAGAAAAAGGACGGTCGCCGCCTCGCCGGCATCATAGGCGGTCTTCCAATCCCAGGCGCCGCTGGCGTCGGACCGGCCGAATGAGGCTTCCATTGCGGCGCGCAAATCGGCTGTGTCGATACGCTGACCGCGTTCGAGATGGGGAAGGAGAAGCAGCGCCGCCGCGTATATGGCAGCGGCTGGATCGGAAGCCAGGGAAGCAGGTGCAACTGGATTGACAGTCGCCGTCGGAAACAAAACGTTCATTGGGAAGGCCCTCGGGAGAGCGATAACGGAAAGCCCGCCGGCGCTCTCTCTGACCGGACGGGCTCAAACCCGTTACGGCCTGACTCTCACTCTGATCGTCCGCGCACAAAAAATGCCCGGCGCTCTTGCGAGTGTCGGGCAAGTCGATCTGAAAGGAGGCTGTGCCTACTCAGCGGCGTTCAGCTGCGGTTCCTCCTCGTCGTCAATCACTCCGTCCTCGCCGTCACCCGCGAGGAATTCGAGCAGGGCTTCGTCTTCGCTACCCGAGTTAGAATTGGCCGCCTCGACATCGGGCTCGGCAAGCCGCAGCGGTTCAGGCAGCCAGCCACTGTCAGCCAGGAGCCGCTCCGCCTCCTTGGCCATGTCGCCCTTCTTGAGGTGGTCGATCAGCTGGGCGGCGCCCTCGCCTTCAGCCTCGCGCACGGCCTGGAGGATACGCGCCTTGGTGACGCGGCCTAGATAGTTGCCGACCGTCGGCCGCCAGCCGGCGTCAACCATGTGGAGGCCGACCGCGCGAGCCAGGTGATCGGCTTCACTAAGACGCTGCTGCACGCCATGTGCCGAGATCGCGCCGTTGCCATAGCGATCGGCCCGTTCATAAAGGGCGTTCACGCCGAAGGACGCGCAGTGGGCGAACAACTCGGCCTGCTCGTGGGTCGAGAGCGCCGCAAGCGCATCCCAAAGATCGGCGACGTTGCCTGGGAGACGGGTCTCCCAGGCCTTGTGGCGACCATCGATCGCGCGTGCGTAAGGTGTATCGCGAAGCTCGGGAGGCTGGGCCGAGAAGACCGTGCCACGGACAGAGACTTCCATCGCCACGCCTTGCGACTTGTAGCGAGAGAAGACGTCACGGACGAACTTGTGCAGCACAGCCAGAAAAGCGGCCGCCGGATCGTTTGCGAGTTTGTCGCGCAGCGCCAGCGTACGCTCGGCAGTCAATTCCATGATCAAGCGATCCGGCAAGGGCTTGATGCCGTCCTCGGCATCCTCCTCCGGCTCGGTCGGCTGGACGCCGATGGTGATGACGGCTCGCTGAACCGAACCCGCGGTCGCTGGATCGTCAGTCTCCTCTACACTCGGGTCAGAGTCACTGCCGGGAGAAGCGGAGGCTTCATCTTCAGGCTTCACAAAGCCGCGCTCGACGAGGAGCGATCCGTCCGCATCCACGCTGATGAAGACACCGGCGCGCGCGATATCGGCCGGATCGAAGCGAACGGGGCGCGATTCCAGCGTTTTGATCGCGGCTTCAAGTTCACCGAACCGCTGGTCGACTTCATCGGGCAACTCGTCGGCCTCCTCATATTCCGACTGCAGCGTGCCGAACTCGTCACGCAATGCGCCGAGCGTTGCCTGCTCCTCGCCGGAGAGGTCGACCGGCGTACCATCGAGTTCGCGCATGCCGTGCGCCGTGCTATAGGGAAAGCTCACCGCGACTTCGATCCACTTCCAGCCTTCGTTGGCGATTTCGTCGGCCATCACTTGCAGCTTCTCGGTGACAAGACGATCGAGCAGCGGCACATCTTGCAACCACCCGCCATCATCCGACTGGAACAGGTCGCGCAGCATTTCGCCGCCTGCTGCCTCATAGGCGGCGAGACCCACGAAGACCGCTCGCTTGTCGGAGGCACGGACGGTGTTTTCGGTTAACATGCGGCGGATCTGGTATGGCTCCTTCGACCAGCTGTTCTTGACTGCCTCCCAGACCTGCTCTTGCCGTGCATGGTCATTGTTCACCGAGAAGGCCTCCAGTTGGCCGATTGTCATGCCATCGTCGGCATAGACGTCGAGAAGCGCCGGCGACACGGCCGTGAGCTTGAGGCGCTGCTTGACTATCCTGACCGAAATGAAGAAGGCGGCGGCGATCTCCTCCTCCGACATGCCCTTGTCGAGCATTTCCTTGAAGGCGCGATATGCATCCAGGGGATGGAGCGGGGCTCGCTCGATGTTCTCGGCAAGGGAGATTTCTTCCGCGAGGATCGAGCCCGAAGAACCACCGACGACACACGGAATGGAGGCGGTCTTCGCAAGCCGCTTCTGGTTGACCAGCATCTCGAGGGCCCGATAGCGGCGGCCCCCGGCCGGCACATCAAACATGCCGGTCTCCTGACCCTTCCCGTCAAGCACGGGACGGACGTGGATGCTCTGGATCAGACCGCGTCTGGCGATCGATGCGGCCAGGTCCTCGATCGAGACACCAGCCTTGATGCGCCGGACATTGGTCTGGGCAAGCACCAGCTTGTTGAAAGGAATGTCGCGTGAGGGCGACAGGATGATCTTCTGAACGGCGTTGGCCATCGGAGTTCTCCGCGACGGGCGCCGAGAGCCTCTCTCTCGGTCCTGAACCCGTCGCGAAAATCCCTTCAACCCTCTTCCTCTCCCGTCTTCTGGCGCAATGCGGTGCGCGGCTGCCGACAGGCACCGGCGTGCAGCACGCGCTCGCCCCCTATGATACTTCCCGCCGCGCGAGCAGCTTCGGCGTAAGCTGAGATCGGGAATTCGCCCATGAACAGCACATCGCGTTCAATCCCCAAGCCGAATGCCAGGCGAGCCGACTGCAGCTCCGATAGACTGAAGCTGCCGAGCTCGGGACAGCCGAAACCGAGATCGGCTAAACCAAAGAGTGTATCGCGATCCTCGTCGAGTTCGGTGGCAAGCCAAGTGCCGGCGGCGACTGGATTGAAGAAACGGACAACTGGCACATGGTCAGCATCCTGATCGCGGCCGTTGGCGAGAAGGCGCTCGCGCAGCTCCGGAGGGAGGAGGATCATGCCGCCCTCCTGTCGTTACCCAGATCCTTGGCAATCGACAGCGCGGTTTCATCAGGCAGATGGCCGAGAAGCCAGTCAGCCGCCTTGCTGGCCCGGCTGGCGGCGCGCACGATCGCGCGATTATCCTCACGCAGCACCTTCAGCCAGGATCCGATGTAGTCGGCGTGCCGAACTATCGGAACAATGCCGAACGAGGCGCAGGAGAAGGCGGCGCATATTTCGGCTACCAGTTCCTCGAAGGCATATTTCTTGCTGCCAAAAATCCCGGAAAGATCGCGAGCAAGGCGCGATCGATGACCGGTGGCATGGCCTAGCTCATGCAACGCCGTGCGATGCCAGTTGATGGGCTCGAAGAAGGCCTGAGGCGGCGGTACCTGAATCCGGTCGTGCGACGGCATGTACCAGGCTCTGTTGCCACCGATGTGGAATTCAATGCCGGTGGCCTCGATCAATGCTTTGACCCGCGGCTCGATCGATCCCACATCCGGCGGAAGAGGTGCAGCCGCGATTGCATCGGGCAGCCCTTCACATTGCTCGACGTTGAAGACAGTGAAGCGCTTGAGGAAGGGCACCGCCCTGGCATCGTCACCAGTCTCTTCAGCGCGATTTCTCTCCTCGCCAGGGACAAATCGATCAGCGTAAACAACAGTAATGCCGCGCTCACCTTTCCTCACGTTCCCGCCGAGCGAGACGGCCTGCCGAAAGGTGAGCCAGGATTGGGTCGGGTAGCCGTGCTCGATGACGGCGCCCCAAAGGATAAGCACATTGATCCCGCCGTACGCCCTGCCGGTGCTGGCATTCGTCGGCAGGGACAATGGCGCCTTGGCGGCCGCGGTCCCCCACGGCTGAACCCAAGGGAAATGACCTGCCTCCAACTGGGCGATGATCTTATCAGTGATATCGTCATAGAGGTTCGTCCGATCCGCGCCGGCGCGGACCCGTTTGCTCTGAGTGGACATCGCGATTCTCCGCGACGGGCACCGGAGGCCTCTCCTCCCGCTTGAAACCCGTCGCTGAAAACCCGGCCCTTCTCTGACTCTCCGTCGGGAGAGCACACTGCTCTCCTGACAAATGTAAAAAGGGCGTACAAGGCGGAAGCACCGAAATGTCCGTAAGCGGAAACAAGTCAGTTCGGTGCTGGAGCAGGTTCGTGGCCCTGAGACCGGTTCAACAGGGCGGCCGAAGGAGCATCAGCCTAGCGCCGCCGTAAGGCGGGATGCGGGACCGACAGCCCCCGGCGAAGGGCGCCATATGATGGCGACCAGTCCGGTTCAAGCAATACTGATTTCGATGTGACCGATGCCGAATGAAGTCTGCTGCTCGGTGAGAAATGCCGCGGAGTTGTGTGTCGCGAAGCCACTTCTGAATGCTGATGGAGGCATCGACAAGCCAAATCGGCTGTCCCACTAACCCAGCGAAGCCGGAACTGGCAGCTGGATACGTGGGAGGAAAGGCGTTAGCGCTCTCCCGCTACCACCATTCCCCCCACTCCTTTGACGCCGTGGGGGAAGGCGCGTTCGCCTAAGAGTGCCGTCAGCCGCCCAGCGATTTCGACTTCGACCCCGCCGGTTCTCGACGGATCTCGAAACACCGTGACGGTTTCGACCAAGTCACGCATCGCCTCTGCACATTCGGAATCGCCAGAAGCAATGCCCTTGGCAAGCCCGGTCTGAAGTTGGTTCAGTTGTTCCTCGTAGCGGGCGAGCACCGCAGGGTGCAGCGCGATCACTCCGGTCGCAGCGGGCGCCCGATCCAACTCTGCCAAAATGCTCTTGCGCTCTTCATTCAGTGTTGTTGATTGCGGCCCCAATATAGCTGGGTCGCCGTGGCCTTTGGCAATGGCGTTGACCAACCGCTCGATCTCCCGAGTTAGCTCTTCAAGCCGTCGCTCCAAACGGGTGCGCTGGCATCGGTATCGGCGGCCAAGCGCTTCCGTTCTTCGTGGTAGGTCTGGACGTACTGGGCAATCACTTCGGGATGGCGCAACTCGGCGGTAAGCCCGTTCAGAACTGCAGTTTCGACCGTATCCAAATAGAAGGTCTTCGGATCAGCGCATGTTCCGCTTTCTGTCGCGGCCGAAAAGCGGATGCGAACGCGCTTGGATTTGTCCATGCCCTTTGACGACATTCCCGCACCACAGGCAGCGCACCTCAGCAGCCCGGTCAGCATATGCCGTGGTCGGCGTTGATGGCTTGGATGAGTGGTTGCACGCGCCTTCTTGCGTGCTTGTGCTGCGTCGAACAGGTCGGACGAAACGATAGCTAGGTCCGGTACTGCTACTACTCGCCAGTCACCCTTGGGATTTGGACGCGAGACACGTTTCCCCGTATCAGGATCCTTGATCATCCTGACTCTGTTCCAGATCAGGCGGCCAGCATAAAGCTCATTGTGAAGCAGCCCCGTCCCCCTCTGCACATTTCCATTGCTGGTAGAGGCATTCCAGGCACGACCGCGGGGCGGCGGTATGCGGTCTCTGTTTAGATCGTGAGCGATATCGCGCGGGGTTTGCCCTTCGACATACTCTCGTCGGCCGTGAACTATCCGCAAGCCGTTGATCTGGCATGTTGATTAAGGCGAACGGCAGGTTTGGAATTGCAGGGTTAGCGGTATTTGGGCGCTGTTTTCTTGCGATTTGGTTTTTGCGATTCCCTTGTTCGGCAGAGCGTGATTCACTCGGTTCGGCGGCGGCGAATCGAGGGGACGGCGAATGTCCAGGCCACGCGAGAAGCGCGAGACGGGAGAGCAGGACCTGTTCCGCTCCAGGCTCGATCAGATCATCAACATGAAGCACGAGTTGGTGCGGCTGGCGCAGGCGATCGACTGGCCGGTGCTGGAGGAGCGTTTCGGCGCGGTCTATTCGGACGGTCCTGGCATGCCGCCCTTGCCGACGCGACTGATGGCGGGCCTTGCGATCCTGAAGCACACTTTCGACTTGTCGGACGAGGAGCTGTGCGCCCGCTGGGTGGAGAACCCCTACTTCCAGTATCTGTGCGGTGAAGAGTTCTTCCGCCACGAGCTCTCCTTCGAGCGCTCATCGATGACGCGCTGGCGGGACCGCATGGGCGAGGAGCGGATCGTCGCGCTCTTGCAGGAAAGCCTCAGCATCGCGATCAAGACGGGGGCGATGAAGCCGGCCGACACGCGCCAGGTGATCAGCGGGCGTTTCGTTCCGACCTTCTTGCCAGCATTCCATGCCTGGCGATCGGAGGCGGTGAGGTCGTGGCACGAATGTCCCATTTCGTTTCTCCTTCGGCCATGATTGGCCACCGGAGAAACGCCAGTAGACGGTTGCGGGGCCGCTTGCTGACCGACAGCTGCTGAATGGGGGCGACAGTAAGCGGACGCTCATCAATCAGCCAAACCTTGCGGAGAAGGTCGGCATTCGGGCTGCCTCCATGTTGTGCTACATCGAAACTAGCCAGCGGCGGCGACAGCGACAACGGGGCAAGGTATGCTGGACATCGAGAAGGACACTGCGAAGCGGATCATCGATGCGCTGGCGATTGCCATCGACGGCAAGCCCTCTTCGGCGAAGAGTTTCAACCAATTCCCCTACGAGGACCTCGCCGATTACGGCAACTGGGGTCAGGACAACAATGACTCGAAGAGGGACACGCCGCGCACGCGGGCGCTGTTCATGGCCTATCTCGTCTTCTCCGGCGGCCGCATCCCGCTGCGCGGTATCGAGATGCACGGGACCTATTTCCGGCCGGACGTCTGGGTCGCGGGCGCGCTCGTCAAGAAGGGCTATCTGACCGTAGGCGAGAGCGCTCAGGAATTCGTGGTCACGCAGGACGGCTGGCGCTTCGTCGCCGACACGCTGGAAGGCCTCGGAAAGTAGCGCCATGCAGTACGCCCTGGTCGATGGGGAGCGACGCCAGTCCTTTCCGGGCGGCCGAGGAGTCTGTCCGACGTGTGGAATGACAATGGTGTCAAAGTGCGGTCCGCGTATCATGCATCACTGGGCGCATTTTGGCCGCAGGAACTGCGATCCTTGGTGGGAGAACGAGACGCCGTGGCACCGCGGATGGAAAAACAGGCGGTGAGATAGCCGAGTGGCTCGACGCCGTTGAGCTTGCGTTGACGATCCTGGTGAGGCGGCGGCGTGAGCACCAGATTCCCGCGGCCTTCTTGGCAAAATGTCAAAGTCGGTTCTTTGAACGCCGGGAGCATTGACGGGCGTGTGATACCCGACGTTTTAGCCTTAGCGGGACCTCCATTCTACTCGCTAAATCTTCCGGGAGGCATGCGTTGGAACGGGGGGACAAGTGCATCAGCACCACAGTGGGCGGTGCTAATCGCACGTATGGCCGGCGCACTTCGCACTTCGAAGCGCCAAAGGTTCCTTACCCCACTATTGTACGGCTCGGGAGCGGATAGGAAAGCCCTCGGTCAGGGTGGCTGTCGTGACATCACTGTCGGACAAAACGCTTCTCATCCCCTGCCTGGCAAGGGCTATGCCGCCTCCGCGGGATTCGACGCCGTATCGGGTTGGGGAGTCCCCGACGGCCAGCAGCAGCTTCGATCTCTTTCGTTGATTTAGGACGACTGCCACTCGGCTCCCACATCTTGAACCAAGCACAGGTTGCGTGCGCACCTGGAGGTCGCCGATATCTTCCGTGCTGCCGGCCCCGGATACCGGGTCGCCGATGCGGGGCACTTGGGCCTTCAGCAGCTCAAGGTGATGTCCACCGGGCGGCGAGCCTTCCTGCGTCACCTGTCGCCAGTCCGGAAGAAGCGCTGCCGAGTAGGTTGGGGGCGTTACTGCCCCCACCCCTCACAGACCCGGACGTGCAGTTTTCCCGCATCCGGTTCCTCATGGTAGAGTTTCGCTCACGGTGGCAAACGAATGAAGAATCCTGGCTGGCGGCAGCGGATGGCGTTTCAGGATTTCGTTAAGGCGGGTCCATCGGAACACCCTTTGACGATCTCGCCTAGATAGCCATTTCTGCCATATCCTCACGACCTGGTGGGCAAACCATCGCAATCGCCGAGCATTTCCCCCGACGCCATAATAGGCGAAGTGGCCCCGCATCATGGACGAGAGATGGCGATGCTGATCGCGGATCGACCAGTTCCGGTGTTTCCGGCACCAGTCACTTACCGCAGCCAGCGCACGAGCAAAACGGCCCTTGGCCGTGACTTGCATCACCATGTCCTTGCCTCTGCGCGACCGTCCCCACACATGGGTCAGGCCGAGAAAGTCGAGCTTGGTGCCATCCGTCTCCGGATGCCGTGTGCTCTCCGTCCTTCGCGGGCGAAAGTCGACGAGACGCGTCTTGTCGGAGTGGAGCGTAAGCCCGAACCGTCCAAGACGTTTGTCCAGCACTGCCAGGACACGCTGGGCGTCGACGATGTTGTCGAACGCCATGAGCGCATCGTCAGCGTAGCGGGCAATGGTACAGCCCCCACGGAGCCGCGGCCGCACCTCGGTCTCGAACCATTCGTCCAGCACGTGGTGCAGGAAGATGTTCGAGAGGCAGGGCGAGACCACGCCTCCTTGCGGGGATCCTTCGGCCGTTCGGCGCAGAAGACCGTCTTCGACGGCTCCTGCGTTCAGCCATTTATCGATCATCCGTCGGATGACGCCGTCCGTGACTCGCTGGTCGAGGAACGCCCGGAGGTGAGAGTGCGGAATCGAGTCGAAGTACTTCTGTATGTCGAGATCGATCACCCAATAGAGCCGCTTTGCCCACAGCACGTTCTGCATATTGCGGAGCGCCTGATGGGCCGAGCGGCCCGGTCGGAACCCATATGAGCAGGGGTAGAAATCCTCCTCATAGACGGTCTCCAGCACCATCGTAATGGCGCGTTGCGCCACCTTGTCCTCGAAGGTCGGAATGCCGAGCATCCTTTGCGACCCATCCGCCTTGGGTATATAGGCCCGCCGGACCGGCGGCGCATGATATCGGCCGGACTTGATGCGCTCCAGGAGGTCCAGAAGTCTGGTCTCCAGGTTCACCTCATAGTCCGCCGCCGTGACGCCGTCGATGCCAGGGGCCCCATCCTTGCGGGTTAGCCGGTAGGCCTCCTTCATCCAGTCCAGATCGATGACATGGTGGAGCGAGCACAGCGCCACACCCCGTTTCGTCCTCGCCAGTTCGGCTATCCGTTGTCGGTTCGTAGACAGGTTTGTGGGGTTCAGAGCCCCCTCCCATGTTTCAGGTCAACGGTTCTCTACACATGACGCCTCCCTTCGCT
Source organism: Mesorhizobium sp. B3-2-1 (assembly GCF_006439515.1). Taxonomy (NCBI): domain Bacteria; kingdom Pseudomonadati; phylum Pseudomonadota; class Alphaproteobacteria; order Hyphomicrobiales; family Phyllobacteriaceae; genus Mesorhizobium; species Mesorhizobium sp. B3-2-1. The sequence continues at coordinate 25,022 of NZ_VFTI01000034.1, forward strand.
CCGTCGGGTCCCGGTGAGCCCAGTTCCCCGTCTTCACCGCTACTATGAAGGCGCTACGACTTCCCGCTCACGCATACCTGCTCCCTTATAGTTTCGGTCACAGGCCCCACATGCGCCTCCCATGTTCGTGCTCGCCGAGGCGCTCCCGATGAGCGTGGAGGACGCTCATCGAGCCTGGACCCATGGTCAACCGGCGGTCCCTGTTCCGGCGTACTTCGCTTGTGGACGTAAGCGGGATCTCACAGGTTCCCTGGCGATCCATCCCATGCCTTTGCCCTGCTCCAAGACCCCGGCCGAGCCGCCGGAACCTCGCCCTGGCGGTTCCGACGATGCTGCCCCCGGGCTACCCACGCCGAAGGCCTCCGCATGCACATAATCTCGAGGCTGACACATGGCTTCAGCATCCGCTGTCTACGCTTCACGAGCAACGTTGCCGTCGCCCATGCAAGACTCGCTTCCGGCTGGCGGGCTGCGCCTTTGCCGGGAGGGGGTCGAACCCTCTGGATCGCTTCGAAAAGTTTCAGGATCTACATTCCATTCTCCTTTCCAGGGCTTAGCCTGTCGCAAGGGTGGTCTATGCCAAGGCACCGTGCGCGGGACCGGAGGCGGTGCTCGCATAGCCTAGCGTGCGCAATCAGGTCTTCGCCATGCTTGATTTCGAACCGATCGCTCGAAGTGATTTCCGGGCTGAAACTGTGCGACTCATGAAAGAAGCGTCCGACAAGGATCCGTCGATGGTCTGACTGTGTTTCCCTCGGGCGATGTTTCGGTCCGGGCTCATGTGACGGCATCGTCCTCGCTCCAACTTTGTCTCGAACTTCCGCACAACCGGCTTGCTTGGCGCCAGGGCTTCAGCCCAAGGCCGATAGGGGAGCATGGCGCGACGCGGGCGGGCGCTAAAGGGATGATGCCGGCAATCCCTCCAAATCATCGCGGCATTTCGCCTTATCGCTGCCAGAAGGGCAGCTGGGCGATTTCTTCCTCGACCTGCCGTGTCGTCAAGCCGATGTCGTCGATCAGATGCGGACTGATCTCCGACATTCGCTTGAGGTCCCAGCGAAAGCGGGCTCGCTCGCGCCAGGCCGCGATGGTTTTTCGCAAGGCCGCCAAGCGCCGACGCGGCGCTTGCATGGAACTTGCGGGCATTCCTGGTGGGACCGAAGCAAGAGTATCGTTCATGGCAACCTCCATGGGGCGGACTTAGGAGCTCTCGAGCTGAAAGAGGTTGAATTCTGCGGGATACGAACGCCGCCGTAATTAAGGGCCGCCAAATAGTTCTCAAAAGTTCCAAACCGGCGTCTAACTCTTTGTTTTCTCGCAATTCCTCCAGGGAAAGCGCCACGCTATTCCCGGACAAACCGCTTCGCACTTTTCGTTGAATTGCTCTATAGATACGCCAATGCAGGGAGAGCGCTTTGCCTTTGGTCGGTTCGTGCTCGATTCCGGTGCGGGAACGCTGCTCCGGAACGACGTCCCCGTGGCCATCGGCTATCGCGGGCTGAAGCTGCTCGCGGCACTGGTCGCAAGGCCCGGCGAAATCCTGGGCAAGACCGAACTCATGGACGCGGCTTGGCCCGGCACGGCGGTCGAGGAAGGCAACCTCACCGTGCAGATCGCGCAACTGCGCAAGCTGCTCGGTCCGCCCGGCATAGCGGGTGAAGGAGGCGGCGAATGGATCGCCACCGTTCCGCGCGTCGGCTACCGCTTCACGGCGGTCGTCGAAAAGCTCGCCGGGGCCAAGCGAAAACCGCTGCCGCTGCCTGACAAACCGTCGATTGCGGTGCTGCCCTTCGTCAATTTCAGCAACGATGCCGGGCAGGACTCTTTCTGCGACGGCTTGACCGAAGACCTGATCACCGACCTGTCGAGGATCTCCGGCCTGTTCGTCATCGCGCGCAATTCGACCTTTGCCTACAAGGGAAAGGCGATGGACGTGCGCGCGATCGCCGGGGAGCTTGGCGTCCGCTATCTGCTGGAGGGCAGCGCGCGGCGTGACGGGGGGCGCGTGCGCATCAACGCGCAGCTGGTCGACGCAGCGAGCGGCGACCATCTCTGGGCGGAACGCTTCGACCGCGGACTGGACGATATCTTCGCCGTCCAGGACGAGGTGACCGCCAAGATCGTGGAGGCGCTGCTCGGCCGGTTGCGCGCGCTGCCGCCACGCAACCGGCCCACCAATCTCGAAGCCTACGATCTGTGCGTGCGGGCGCGCAAGCTGATCGATGATTCGCCGCAAACGGCACGCGAAGCGCATCTGATGCTGACGCGCGCGGTTGCACTCGATCCCGACTACGCCGAGGCCTATCGCTGGCTCGCCATGAACCACTGGATGGGATGGGTGCATTGGGGTGAGCCGATCGACCCCAACCGCCGTATTGCCTTGGACCTGGCGCGCAAGGCGGTCGCGATCGATCCCAACGATGCCGGCTGCCACTGGGTGCTCGGCAATCTGCTTGCCTATGAGCGTGATTTCGCCGAGGCGGATGCCGAATTCGCCAGGGCGTTCGAACTCGACCCCAACGAAGCCGATGCGTGGGCGACATTGTCCGACATAACGACGCTCGCCGGGCGGGTCGAGGAAGGGCTTGAGTATATTCGCAAGGCGTTCCGGCTGAACCCGTTTCCGGCAAACTGGTATTATCTGACGCTCGGCCAGGCGCAATATGCGGCGCGCGACTATGCAGCCGCCATCGAGACGCTGCGCCGGGACGAGACCTACCGCACCAGCTCACGCCGCTTCCTCGCGGCAAGCCTTGCGCAACTTGGCCGGCTCGACGAGGCGCGCGCGGAGGTCGACCTGTTCCTGGTCGGCAACCCACATTTCACGACCCGGCACTGGGTTTGGACGGAGCCGTTCCGCGACGACGCGACGCGCGAGCATTTCATCGAGGGCTTCCACAAGGCCGGCCTTCCAGACTGACGCGCCGGAAGACCTGCACGGGGTCCCCGATCACGGCACCAGGTCGATCGTTTCGGTCAAGTGCTCCACGCAGATGAAGCAGCAGGTATCGCAAGGCTGGTCGTTATCGGGCCCGACGCCAGCGGAAATCTTGTCATTGCCGTCGACCCAGGCGCCATAGCAGATGCGTTCGCCCTGATTGCAGGAGATCGGCACCGATTTCTGTGAGCCCGGATCGACGAGGAACACCTTGTCGCTGCCCGGCCAGACGGTCTCGCGGTCGCGGCTGAACAGCTCGACCGCGAGACCGCCTCCTTGCGCAGGTCGGCGGTTCGCCAACCATCGAATCGCGATTAACGGTACTGGCCACCCGCTCTGTGCGCGCCATGACCTTGCGCAGACGTCGTTCGACGCCGCGCCGCGCCGAGCCGCTATAGCGGCAGGCCGGGCTTCGGGAAGCGCATGTAGGAAACCTCGGAATTGTCGCATCTCGCCTTCGAGCGTGGCGGCGATCTGCGGACCGTTGGTGCGACCGTAGAGGAACGACAACGTCTCAAGGAAATCGCGATAATGTTCGCCGTCATCGGGCTCATCGCCCGACAGCGTCAACATCCGATAGAGCGTCGCCGACAGCAGCAAACGTGCGCGCCGCATGGCCATTGCCGTCCGAGTAATCGAACAACTCGCGCGCAAGCTCGGCGGCCGGGGTGTCGCCTTGCAGCAAATCCCGGAAGCGCTGAAACTCGTCCATGATGATCAGGTCGGGCTTCAGCGCGTCTATGCAGGCATGCGAGACTTGCCCCGCAGTTTACCGACCAGCGCGTTGCGCCGCTGGGCCAGCTCGTAGGGATAACCAATCATATCGGTGCGCCGATCAACACTGCATTGATCCTCGATCACTGGGATGATCTGCTTCACCTTGCGGCGTCGATCACCACCCGCGCCGTTGTGCCCTCGACAATTCTGAAGAAGCTCTCAGCGTCTCCGAAGGAAAGCCAACTCGCGAGGGCTCTGCGCGAACTGGGCCGCATCGAGCGATCGTTGTTCATGATCGAATGGTACTCGAGCCCGGCACTGCGACGGCGCTGTCAGGCTGGCCTCAACAAGGGCGAGGCTGCGCACAAACTCAAGCGCGCCGTGTTCTTCCATGAGCGAGGCGAAATCCGTGACCGATCGTTCGAAAACCAGGCCTTCCGCGCATCCGGCCTCAATCTGGTCGTCAGCGCGATCGTGCAACCGAGGTGGAACGGTGCAGCACACATTCAACGATCTGATCCGCTTGTCTCGGCGATTTGCAGGTCTCTTCATTACGAGCGTGATCGCGCTCGCAGATCATCGCTCGTCTGTCCTGCTGACCTGAGCGTCGAGCAAGCCCATGGCGGACCGACGTGCGGCGACCCACCGTCGAGACAGCCGTCATGGGTCAATAACTTTGTTATTCGGAGAGCATCACCCCCTCCGCCTTGGCAGCCAGCCTGAAGCATCTTCTGGCCTCCTGAGGTGTCGCCAAGTCAGCCAGAGCGGCCATGCAAACTCTCATCGCACGGTCCCACTGTGGGCCACGCTTGGACCACTTCAGAAGTTCTGCGGCTGCAGCCTCAACGTTGTTGACATTGAACCGGACGCCGGGCTCGGTGGTCCTTACGGGAACCGCTGGGGAGAACCAATGGAGCGACATGCAGTTAATACATTAGCTGCAGTGCACATAGTCAAGAGTGTCCATTCACCAAGGAAATCTTTAAACGACGTTTTTCCTATGCTAACCTCGCGCCATGTTTCCTGGGGTTGGGAGCAAGCAAAATGCCGGACAATACTGGGAATGGTGGGAGCCCATTTGAGCTCGCCCTGATCGCGGTGTTTGTACTGGTCGGCATCACCGTAGTCATTGGCGTCGGGTTGTATTGAATGGAGCGGGTTACTCCTGGCGGACCTCGAACGTGGTCCGACCAATTTTGAATAGTGTCCAGGACCACCTACAGGTTGGTAAGCAGCTTGCCCTCTTCCACGGAAGCCTCACGGAAGGCGTCTCGGACAACCTCTGGTCTGACTTTGTTATCAAGCGCGTCGAGGCAGAGGTCCGCCGATTCTGCCACTTAGGGTCACGTTTGGAACGACATGGGGGTGCCCTCGCTCGTGAAGGTCGAAGACCAAGAACACCTGATCCATGCTGCGATACTGACAATCAACTCAACCAGATCACAGTCCTTCTGGGTTAGCTGAGGACCGACCCTACGACGAACAGCTTCGAGGGTTTCCTAAACGGAGACCACACTGCCACGGCGACGTCCTTCAACACTACAGAAATGATGTCGCCGGCGACGGGATGTCTGAGTACCCGTGATCGCCTCCTACCCAGAGCTTCCCGACCTAATGCAGGCTTGGCGGAACCAGCCGGTGGCGCGTTCACATCTTTGGGAGCTAGATTTCTCGCAACCCCAGTCGTGAAGGTGGAGGCGTCGAGGCCATGAGCGCCGCACCACTGTGTTCGCGGCCCGTTTCGCGCAGGTCACGTGTCCCGTAAGGCCTTGTCGTCGCTTGCATAAAGCCACTCATCCACTCTCGTTTGCCCGCTCGGATTGGGGGCGCACCGCGACCGGCCTATCTCGCGATATGAAGCAGCTTTCAGCGCCTAAGTGTTTCAATTTATTACGAGAATTTAATGTGCCCTGGAATTGAACGGGGAAATTCGGGTGCCTATGCTCCGGCTGGATCGCGCCTCGGGCTGTCGCCTCGGCACGGTCCGTCAGCGTAGCCCGGGAATGCGGTCGAAGGACAGGTGAGAGAAGTGGACGACGAAGTCGTCAGCCGGCGCAAGCTCCGCGGCAAGGCGGCGCCCCCCCGCGGCCCCGTGACAAATCGGGAACGACGATCCAAAAAAGTACATTGGGGTTTCCAACCCCAAGCCCGGCGATTGGGACACCTAGGCCGGCAACGGCGATCCCCCGGCTGAGTTCGCAGCCAAAGCGGTCGCGCGTGTAACCCCATGGAGAAAGAGGCGTCCGCCCTCTTTCTTCCTTCCACCCTGCTTGAGCGAACCGACACCGTTGATGGGCTCCTCGACCGTTGCCGCCATTTGGGAATGAGGGCCGGATGGGCGTGGACGTCAGGGCGCTTAACGCGCGACAGCCAACCGAGACGGACAACCGCGCCTAACGGGTCTCCCTGCCGATACCTGTGCTGCACGGAAGCCTCGGCGACAAGCCGCGCGGGAACCTGCGTTACCATCGAAAGTTCCTGCTCATGGCAAATCACCCGATTACCGGCGTACTCACCTCGATCGGCACGTGGACCTCTCGGCCAGCAGCATTCCTGGTGTTGCTGGCATATGCGATCGTCTGGATAGTTTTCGATCGGCAAAGCTTGAACTGGCATGGAGCGGCCACGCTCCTCACCTGGGCCATGACGCTGTTCATTCAGCGGGCGGAGCATCGCGACACCCAGGCCATTCATGCCAAGCTGGACGAAATGTTGAGATCAAACAGTTCGGCTTCGACCATCACCCGCATTGATGATGAAGAGCCGGAGGAAATCGAGAAACATCGCAGTCGCAAGCAGCAGGGCGACTGACATGCGCGCTGCCGGTTTCGTGGCGTTGCTGACAGGTGCGAAGCAGATCTGGCTGGATCGGAAATTCAGCCCGCTGCTCAGGGGACTGAGCTATGTGGCCGTTGCGGCCCTCGCCGGCTTGGTCACATTGGCGGCCATAAACCTGACCCCTGAGCGACGCGTTTTGCGGACGATCGTCCCGCATCGTTTCGATGCATCGGATCCTCAGTTCGCCAAGTCGATGAGCAGTTACTCGCTGGGACAGATGTCCGACGCGAACGCGGTGCAAACCCTTGTGAACGGTGACGAGATTTTTCCTTCGATGCTCCAAGCGATCGGCGCGGCTCGGTCCACCATCAATTTTGAGACTTATATCTATTGGTCTGGGGCCGTTGGCTATGAGTTCGCATTGGCATTGGCGGCCAAGGCGCAGGAAGGTGTCGAGGTCCGGGTGCTCGTCGACTGGGTCGGCAGCCTGCCTTTCGATGAAGACCTGATCCACATCATGACAAGAGCCGGCGTGACGTTCCAGCGCTACCGGCCGATCCATTGGTACACATTGGACCGTCTGAATAACCGCACCCATCGCAAACTGCTCATTGTCGACGGACAAGTGGCCTTTACGGGTGGTGTCGGCATCGCGGATAATTGGCGCGGAAACGCCCGCAACCCGGATGAATGGCGCGACACGCACTATCGGGTCGAAGGGACTGCCGTACCTGCTTTCCAGGCAGCGTTTGCCGAAAATTGGTTGGAAACGACCGGTGAGACATTGCAAGGTGAGAAGTTCTACCCTCCGCCCGAGCCTGCCGGGTCGCTTGGCGCCCAGCTGATAATCTCTTCGCAGCCAAATGGCTCGGAGAACATGGAACTGATGATGCTGGCGGCGATAGCCGCCGCCAAGGATCACCTGCGAATCGGAATGGCGTATTTCGTGCCCGACGATATCGCCCTCCAGCAGATCCTGGACGCGAGGACGCGAGGCGTGTCGGTCGATGTGATTGTTCCCAATGCGCTGACCGACGTGCCTTTGGTTCGAAAAGGCTCGCGCTATTTCTGGGGCGACTTGCTTAGGGCGGGTGTGCGGATCTACGAGTTTCAGCCCACCATGTATCATCCGAAGCTGCTGATTGTTGACGACGTCTGGGCGAGCTTTGGTTCCACCAATCTGGACGAACGCTCCTTGCGGCTGAACGACGAAGCCAGTCTGAACGTCTACGGCAGGGATTTTGCAAGAACGCAGATCGATTTGTTCGACCAGGATCTTGGGCGGTCCCGGCAGATCACCCTGGCCGAATGGGAAGCGCGTCCCCTGCGGGAAAAAATTTCGGACTGGCTGGCCAGCAGGCTGCGCTCCCAACTTTGAGACCTGGCTGTCATTGCGTGCAATCTGCGCGAAAACTTCCTCGATACCCACTTGTAAACGGGTTACAAAGAAATTTCCTACCACAGGGACCAGCAGTGACTTTGGACAAAGACGACGTGCGTCTAGCGATCGGCACCGACGTACTGGTGCGCAGACGCCTGCTTCAAAGCGTCAATGTGAACCTGACGGTTCATGCGGTTTCGCTCGACGCTTAGAAGCTCTTCCTCACAGGTAAGGCCGTTCATGAAAAGCTTTAGGACGTGGGATGCGAGTGTCCGTGCCTGCGGGCTGCTGAGCGGGATTCCCCGCTCTTCGCAGGAGGTTCGGCAGACGCGGGCAAGCATCTCCACTTCGTCGGGCATGACGACTTGGCCAGGAAACAACATGGCTCCCTTTTCTCCCTCAAATGTGCCTTGGATGCTGGACCATGACTCTGCCCGCATCTGGAGTCATTAAGAAATGATAAAGCGGGCGAAGTTGGTCTGAATTGGTACCGTCTTTTTGCGGAACGTTCGCGGACCACCTCGAATGTTCGGAAGGCGGCGATCGTTCCTCGCGAGCGGGCCGCGACTGGTCGTCCTTGAAGACGACATCAAGGGTCCAGTGCAGGGCATTCTCGATCAGCCAGTGGCCGCGCACGGCGTGGGCGGCCCGTTCGGCGGTGAGGTCGGCGGAGGCGATGAAGTAGCGGGTATCGAAGCGGCTCCGGTCCTTATGGCAATCCGGCGACCGGAATTGCGGCGGCGCTGCGGCAAATGCGGCAGCACCAGCCGAATCTGGAGCGACGTTCGCTGATCGCCACTCATTTGCAGACGCCGAAGATTGCCGGCATCCTGACAACCCTTCGTCGTTAGGTTCCGGCGCGACCTTCAAGCGGTCTTGGGTTGTGCAACTGGCTTGGTTACGGCGCACCTCCCCAATTGTGGGATCGCGGCGCCTGACGCGATCCCACGCTCCAGCTACGGCGCCACCGCGATGTGACCCTTCATGTTCGGGTGGAAGCGGCAGAAATAGTCGACCGCTCCCGCGGCCTTCAACGTCAAGCTTGCGGACTTCTTCGGCGGGATCATCACGTCCCAACCGCCCTTGACGGTGGCCGTGTGGGCGAACATGTCCTTGTTCACCCATTCGATCGTGTCGCCTACCTTCGCCTCGATCGTCGCTGGCGAGAACACCAGCTTGTCGATGGTGACCTGAATGGTTTCGGCCTTCACCGGCGCTGCAATGAACGTCAGCGCCAGTGGAAACCAAAGATGCCGTTTCGGCACCATCAACGCCGGTCTCATTTCAGCATACTGGCGACATGTTCGGCATGCTGCTCATGGCCCTGGAATATCTTCAGGCCGGTCTCCAGCAGGCTCTTCAGTTCGGCATTGCTGGCTGAAGGAATGAGCAGCGTTTGGAGAGCGCCGTCGACCTGCTTGTGGTAGGCCACTTCATTGGCGACATAGGCTTTGTCGAAGGCGGCGCCCTTTAGGTCGGCGAGCTTGGCCCGCTCCTCCGTGGCGGCTTTGGTGAGCGCCTTGCTGGTGGCGTTGTCTTCCGGCGTCACCTTGAGCTTCTTGACGAGATCGAGCGCCTGCTTGTTCACCGCTTCGTGGTCGCGCACCATGTCCTTGGCGAAGGCGAGCACCTCCTTGTTCTTTGATTTCTTGAGCGCTTGCTTGGCCGCCTCGACATCGATCACGCCGGCAGTATAGGCGATGTGCGCGATCTGCGGGTCGGTTGGTTTGTCGGCGGCTTGCGCGAGCGGGGCTGTGCCGAGCAGCAGCAAGGCGGCCAGGACGGCAGTGTGACGAGTAAGCATGACATCTCCTTCGCCCGCACGCGCAAATCGCATCGGGCATCGTTTTCAGTTGACGATCATTGGATGCTGGGTAACAGCAAATGTTCCCGACAAAATCAGCTGAATTCGACGAGGATCAGTCTCACAAGCCGAGCCGCACCATCACGGCAACGGTCAGCCGTTCGCAGCGCCGGCCGGCGAAGGGGAAGGCATCGAGGAGCACTGGCCCGATTTGGTCGTCCAGCGCCTTGCGCAGCAGGACGCGGGCGCGATGCAGGCGGGTCTTGATAGTTTCGGGGCGCACGCCGAGTAGTTCTGACGTCTCTTCAATGCTCAGGCCCTCGATCACCCGTGCCACGAACACCATCCGGTAAAGATCTGGAAGGGTGTCGGTCGCCCGTTCGACAAGGGCCAGAATCTGCCGTTGCGCCATCGTCCGCTCCGGATCATCGGTTGGGTTGAGGGGGAACCGGATGATTTCGGCTTGGGGGTTGTCGGGCATCGTCACCGTTCGCCGTCTTTTACGCAACCGGCCAAGCGCTTCGTTGATGACGATGCGCGATAGCCACGTGCCGAGCGAGGCGTCGCCGCGAAAACTCTCGAGGTGGGCAAAGGCCCTGACATAGGCCTCCTGGACGATGTCCTCCGCCTCGCTGTCATTGCGCACTACGCCGCGCGCGATGCGATAAAGCCGCTGGTTATGCGTCTTGATGATGGTGCGGAAGGCAGCGCCGTCGCGCGCCATGGCGCGCTGTGCCAATTCCAGGTCATCAGACGCAGCGATGATTTCGGTCGCGTCTCGTCGAACGTACAACATGAGCAGTCTCCTTGCCCTTCAATAGATGGGTCTCGACAACAAGGGTTCCCGAAAATTCGTCACACTGGAATCGACGACAGGAATTCGCGCCTGAGATCAATGTCCGTGTCAAAAACGCCGAGCATGCATTTGGTGATCAGGCAGGTGCCGTGCGCGTGTGCGCCGGAAGCGCGAAGAGACTAAGGGTTAGCCCCTAGTGCTTGGTCCCATGTCCATGCGCGGCGGCGAGTTCTCGAATGTGCGCCACTGCCTCATACTCGGTGCCGAATGGGCTGGCGATAGCGGTTCCGTTTGGATCAAGGGTCACGGCCAAGAACGGGAATCCCTTCATAGGCGGCGAGTAGACGACGAAGGCGCGCTTTTTGCTCATCATCCTGTCTAGCACGTTGCGCATGAAAAGCCGGCCAGAGTCTATTCACCATTCCTTCACCATATCAGCACATGCTGATAAGCGGACATGCTGATGTAAAGCGTACATGTCAAAAGCCCCGGTGCAAACCCAAGCACCGGGGCTTTTTCAGATAGCGTCCTTCAGAAGATTTCCATGACAACCAGGACGATCCCAATCGCCGCAAGGGCCATGACGAGGATCATAGCTACCTCGAAGGCGTGACCGGCACCACGCACAAAGGGACAATAGCCCGGCCTGCTCATCGTGTGACACAGGATCCTGCAGGCCGGGCTGCACCGGCTTTTGGAGGGCAAGAGCCGGTGAAGATTGAGCATGTTCCTAAGCGGATCTGTGCGCAATGGCATGTGCGAATGCGTACAAATTTCGCTTAATTAGCCTTCTTCAAAATGAAGTCGCTTATCGTCCCCGTTGGCTTGGACGCTTCGAATTTGACGCCAGCGTCTTTGAGGGCCTTCGCAACCGCGATTGCCGCATCATTTGGCGCACGCACGATCAAACCATCCATGGGTGCGGTGTCAGAGGATTTCGTCTGGACACTCCATCCGCTTCCTTGAACGCGCCCTGGCTGCAATCGATGCGGCGGCCGATGGCGATCACGGGTTGCCGATCGCGACAGCAGTCATTGCCGAGTTCCGGAAACGAAACGCGCTCCTTCCCTCGCTGCACTCCATCGAGAAGATTGGCCTCGGCGGTCGAGCGGATGTCCGTCCCGTCGGCCAATCGCACGGAGTAAAAAATGCGTGCTCCGATCGCCCGCTACCCCCAACATTTCGAGATCACACAGGAAGCGCGTCAGTGGCTCGCAGAGCGCGTCTCCGACCTCATCGACCACATTGAAACGATGTGCCGAGCCTGGCTTGAAAAGTTGAGAATCCAGGCGAACACCGCAGCGCGACGAGCCGGTTAACGCTACCACAAATCAATTCCACACTGCCAATTATGCGATTTTGGACGAACATACGGCGGACAGACCTCAACAGCTAGTACTCCCTCGTAAGCGATCCTGATCAAAGCTGGTCTTCCTCAATCCAAGCGACAAGGGCGGCTTTCGGGTCTGGCTAACGACCTAGAGTCGAAGCCGTCCAGCTGCTCGCCGATCTCGACAAGGGCCTTTTTGATTGTGTCCTCAACTTCCTGTCGTTTCTTCGGCGGCATCAGGCCCAGCCCCTTCAGCATCGCCTCGCGCCAGTGCTGCCCCCTCCCCCACGCTTCCGAGAACGCTGTTGCAAGGTCATCCTTGCGACGGGTCGCCTCCAGTGCCTCGACGAGGAGGCTGGCCTGATGGACGTCTTTTTCGCGCTTGGCGACGCCGTTTGCATCTGATTTCCTGCGAGAGGCGACGATGAGCTTGTGAACTGCATAGCGTTCCGGGGACGGCACGATTACAGGCACCCCTGACCGATGCAGCATCACGGTCCGGATGGGCTCGTGGATCAGGAAATCGAGGAAGCGCAAGGGCTGCGCCAAAGCTCCGCCCAGTGCTGGCATCGGACTGGCGTGGTCGGTGTAGTCATCGGATCCACGGTTCGGCGTAAGGAACTCGACCTTGTATCTCGTTGCATTCTCGAATTGGGTCCTGTGTCCGGGATCCGATCTGTGGGGGATCTCCCTGAAGGTTGGATCAATCTCTCTCAAGATTTCCAGGATCGGCGGCAGGGTGTCTTCGACTGACGACGAAATCGAGTAATGCTGCGCGAAATCGGCATCGCCGGTTTGCAATGAAGCACCAGGCAATCTTACGCCGAGGTGTCCCGCATACGTCTGAAAAGCAACCGTACCGACGAGCACGGCTCATAGGCGGAAGATTCCTGCTGCTCCGATGGCTTCAACGACATCGCCAGTGAACCGGTCCGGTGCAGTCAGCCCTGCTTCGCGAGTCAGCGTGGAGACGAGTTTCCGTCGGCTACGGAGGTCTTCCTTGATCTCTTGGAAGGCTTCAACGCGTTTCGCGATCTCGGGATCGTCGGACGGGCCGACATACTTCCGCGTTTTCTTGGGTTGGGTTTCCTCAAAATACCAATAGCTCGCCCCTTCACCGGAACCCGGACGAAATTGCCCGCCGTGGAGAAGTCGGTTACGAACGATGCATCAAGACAGCGCTGAACGAGTTCCGCATACATCGTGCGATAAACGAGATCGACCGTCTTCATGCGTTCGGCTCCGTTATAAGAAAATGCATTTCTCTTATAGCGGCATGAGCTCATGCCACCCAAGTGACGTTATAAGACAATTGCAGAGGTCTTATAACGCTGCCAAATCGCCAACCATGCAGGCGCGGCGATTGATGGCGGGTGCTCATCAAGGACGACCACATCGCCCTTGCCGGCGACATCCGCACCGCAATCGGGCGGGCGCGCGGCGCAGTTGGTCACGTGGTGAAGATCGAGGTCGAGGTTGACACGCTCGATCAGCTTGAGATGGCACTACAAGTGGGAGTGGACGCCAGCGGCGGCCGAAATCACAAGGTTCCGATTTCCAAACGCCCTCTAAGCGCGTTCAGTCACAATTCCTATCTGACGATGGATGAAGGCTTCGTCCGCCGAGGCAGGTTTCGCTGTGCGCCCAGTCTCGCCGCTGAGCATGGCCATGCGGGCGTGAATCGGCGACTTAATGCAGACTGGATCCGTTGCAGCCGCATCGCCTGCAATTGTCATTGCCTGACATCTGCAGCCACCCCAATCGAGCTCGCGCCGCTCACAGCTTCGGCAAGGCTCCTGCATCCATTTGGTACTGCGGAAGGCATTGAGTGCAGCTGAATCGGTCCAGATCTCGGCGAGCGAGTTCGGCCCGAAACGTTCGAAGCGGAGCGAAGGGATGGTCTGCGCGGCGTGGCACGGCAGCACGGTGCCGTCGGGCGTCACCATGAAGGCGTCGCGCGCCCAGCCGCCCATGCACGGCTTGGGATAAACAGCGAAATAATCCGGCGGGACAAAATCGATGTTGATGATGCCGGCAAGCCGTTCCTGCGCCGCCGCGACGATCTCCATCTGCCGGTCGACCGCGGCACGTTCGGGCATCAGCGCATTGCGATTAGCCAAAGCCCAGCCGGCATACTGCACGTTGGCGATCTCTAGCCGCTCCGCACCCAACGAAAGGGCCAGATCGATGAATTCCGGCACTTCCTCGATGTTGTGGCGATGAATCGGTGCATTGATGGTGAGCGGCAGGCCGGCGGCGCGGGCGCGGCGTGCCGTCTCCAGCTTCTTTTCATGGCTGCCGCTGTGGTTGCCGATACGGTCGGTGGTCGCCTGACGGGCACCCTGAAAGCTCAGTTGCAGATGGTCGAGGCCGGCTTGGACAAAGGCTTCGATGCGGCGTTCGGCAATGTTGATACCGGCGGTGATGAGGTTGGTGTAGACGCCGCGCGCCGAGAGTCCGGCGATCAGTAGCTCGAGGTCGCGACGCAGCGTCGGCTCGCCGCCGGATAGATGCACCTGGAGAACGCCGAGATCGGCAGCCTGCGAGAAGAGATCGAGCCAAGTCTGCGTGTCGAGCTCTCGATTGGCCTTCAGCAATTCGAGCGGATTGGAGCAATAAGGGCACTGAAGCGGGCAGCGATGTGTCAGTTCCGCCAGCATGCCAATCGGGGGGAGAATGGGCTCGCTCACAGCCTCACCAGCAGCTTGTCCGACCATTCCTGCAGGAACGCGATGACGTCGGCCGCCACCTCCTTCCGATCGGCGTCATAGTCGGAGGCAAGACCGGCGATGATGTGATCGACCGTGGACCGCCCATCGCAGCGGCGCAATATGTCGAGGCTGATCTCGTTCGGCCAGAATATCTTCTCCGGCGAAAGCACGGCGAAGGCTTGGCGCACGACGTCGTACTGTATGCGCACATGCTTCGGCAGCGATGGCACCGATTGCAACGACAACAGGGCTCTTTCGCGCAGCGCCATCATCAGACTGCCTCTGGGCGGAAGGCGCCGGGCGGTATGTTTCCTGGCGCGCCATAGGCATGTTGAAGCGCGTCGAGCATGGCCCAGAGTATATCGCATTTGAACACCAGCGCATCGATCGTCTGCTGCTGGCGTTCCGCCGTGTCGGCATGGCCGAGCACGTAGGCGAGGGCGAACTCAGCGTCGCGCGATGCCTGTTCGGGCCGCCAGCTGAAATAGGCCAGCGTATCCTCTGTGATATATTCGTACTTGGCCAGCATCGCCGGCACCCGCTCGTTGATGATGAGTGGCGAGAACATCTCGGTTAGCGACGATGCGACCGCCTCGAGCAAGGTCCGGTTCGTGCAGAAAGAGAGATAGGCGCCGACCGCAAAGCGTGTCGCCGGCAGCGCCAGCCTTTCGCTCTTGACGGCTTCGGCATCGAGGCCGAGCGAGGTGGCCAGATGCAGCCAGCGCGCGATGCCGCCGCTCCAGCCGCCCTCGCCGTCGTGGTCCTCGATGCGTTTGCGCCAGGCGGCGCGAAACGCCGGGTCCTCGGCGTGTGCCAGGATCATGGCGTCCTTGCGCGGAATGACGGCCTGGTAGCAATAGCGGTTCAGCGCCCAGGCCTGCATTTCGGCCCTCGACAGGGCGCCACTGGTCATTCTGTGATGGAAAGGATGATGGTTGTGATAGCGCTCGTCACCGACCTGCCGCACCACGGCCTCGAGCTCGTTCTTGGACAGGCCGCCTCTGGCCGCGTCGTGGAAATCGCTCAAAATTGGATCTCCATGCCGTCGCTGGCGACTTCCCAGCCCGCCGCTTTGACCGCCGCGCGTTCGGTGGAATTCTCGTCGAGAACAGGGTTGGTGTTGTTGATATGGACGAAGATACGGCGGCCGATCTTCACATCGGCCAAGCCAGCAATCGAACCTGCTTCTCCAGACATTGCGATGTGCCCCATGCGCGCACCGGTCTTCTGGCCGACCCGGGCAGCGATCATCTCGTCGTCTGTGTAGACGGTGCCGTCGAACAGAAGGCAGGCGGCGTGGGTCAGGCGAGCGCGCAGGGCGACATCGATGCGCGCACAGCCCGGGATGTAGAAAACGCCGCCGCGACTGCCGGCCTCGGTGATACGCACTCCGATCGTGTGGCCGGTGTCGGAGCTGAAGTCGGCGCCGGGGTCGCGTCCCTGCTCAAGATAAAGCGCAACCTTCCCGGGCACCGGAAAGCTGTCAACGACGATGCCCGTCTCGCCGTCCTCCGCATCGCGGATCGGCAGCTCCTCGGTTGGCGCTAGGAGGCGTCGCGGCACGATCGCCGGATCGAGAACATTGAAGATCGCATTGGCCTCAAGCGTCGCCAGTACCTGCGCCGTGCCGTAGATCGCGAAAGGCTGCCGTTCACGCAGGCTGAGCAGGCCGGCGACGTGATCTATGTCGGCATTGGTCAGCACCACCGCGCGGATTGGCGTCGAGCGCAACGGCCCATCGAGCGCGGGCTGCAGTTCAGGCGTTTGCGCAATCTGCTGGCGAATGTCGGGCGATGCATTGAAGAGAACCCAGCCTGTCCCGTCCGCCGAGGCGGTAACGCATGATTGTGTTCGTGAATGCACGCCTAACATCCCGCTGCGAGCCGCACGGCTCAGGCGATAGTTGCAGTTCCACTGCGGAAGGCCGCCTCCCGCCGCGGATCCAATGATCTTCACGCGCATGGCAGTGCCTGCTCGGCGGCCCATTTGACCGGCACGAAATTCTCGGCGCTAGACGGCTTGGCGCCCGCACTCCCCGCGGCAATGCCCATTGCGAAGACCCCACGCGGCAAGGCGCATGCTCCGGTTGCCGACGACATGCCCGTTTGCGGCCTACTTCCTGGGAGCAGTTTCGGCAGGCAGATACCGCGAGATTTCGAACCCCGCAGCAATCTGGTACATAGTTGGTTTCTTCCAGCTCTTCTTCATCGCAGCCTCCTGTTTTGCCAGCCCGAAAAGGGGCCGGTTATCAGCGCCAGTGCGTATGCAATGGCTCGTCCATCACGTGAAAAATGGACAAATGAAACGCTGGCTTCTGAAACGACCAAAAAATAGCGAACAAAACATAACTGTCTACCTCAAGGTCGGTTCCTCTCCTTCATCGCCGTCCTGTTTTTATCGACCGAGTTCACCCGGGCGTAACGGCGAAAGGTGAAAGCCGAATTCGGCCCTTGCCGCGGCGCTCGGCACCTCAAGGCCCGTGGATCAAGTCAAAGGCAGTGGCACGTCCTGACCAGCAAGAACACGCCCACTCCGTAAGGAATAAGCAAAAGCACCATAGCCAACCAGTAGCCAGGTTGCGCCATCGCCGCCAAATCTGATCGAAGCTGTTCCATTTGGCTGTCCAACGCAGGGCAGTTCAGCTTGTTCCCAGGTTGCGATCTCGGAGCGTCTGGCGGCATCCAGGTCTTACGCCCCGAGGTGGAGCGGCAGCCCCGGGAATTGGGCTCACGAGGTGTGATTTTGAATTCGCAGGTCGCTCGCACGTGCAACGCCTTGTGCGCCTTCGGCCTCGTGCACCTGCCGCCCTGCAATTCTTCCCTCGTTCTTGCTTCAGGAACAAAGCAGCGCTTTGTTTGTTCGGTGCGACAGAGCGGATCAGCTCGCGTGGATAGGGTGTTTCGAGGAGCCATGGACCGTCGCCAGTTTACGTTGCCAGCGCTGTGCCTCTTTACCATTGTCGGGCTGGCACAAAATCCTGCGCAAGCCCAGGCACCGTGCCCTGCCGATCACGACAAGCTGCTCGCTGCCTTGAAGGCCAATGTCAAGGCGAGCGGTGGCCCGGCCAATGGTGGCCTCGAGACCAATGAATGGGCGGCCGTCGTCACCCGCGACGGGACGGTCTGCGCCGTTGCCTTCAGTGGGCCCACCGTCGATGCACAATGGCCCGGCAGCCGGCTCATCGCGGCCGAGAAGGCGAATACGGCCAATGGGCTCAGCCTGGCGAGCATGGCTCTCTCAACGGCGAACCTTTACGCCGGCGCGCAACCCGGTGGGCCGCTGTTCGGGCTGCAGGCCACCAACCCCGTCAATCAGGCGGCAGCCTATGCCGGGGATGTCAAGACTTTCGGCAGCGCCGACGATCCGCTGATCGGAAAGCCGATCGGCGGCGTCGTTGTGTTTGGCGGGGGCCTGGCTCTTTACGATGGCAAGACGATCGTCGGCGCGCTTGGCGTCAGTGGCGATTCCTCCTGCGCCGACCACAATGTCGCCTGGCGCGTTCGCGCGGCCCTCGGCTTCGACAAGGTCCCGGCGGGCGTCAATCCCAACCGCAAGGATGCCATCATCTATGATCTCGATCCCGGCGGGAAAAGCGCCTCCGGCTGGGGGCATCCACTATGCGCGGGCACCGAGGCCGATGTCGCGGCCGAACTGGGTTCCGGCGTCGGAGGTTCGACGCCAAAATGAAGCAAACAGCGCAGTCCGTAGTACCTTGCGTCGACGCGGTACGCACCAACCGATCAGCGGCCTCGCGAAAACGTCTTGAGAGCTTCTTAGCGGCGTTGCTGCTGGTTTGCACTCCCTTGCTGACGGCTGCTTCGGAAGCTCCGCCAGCGTCGGCGATCTCGCCGCCTGCTTCCGCCGCTCCGCCTGACGACGGGCAATGGACGATGCCGGCCAAGAACTACGCATCGACCCGCTACAGCGAGCTCACGGAAATCAACGACGGCAACGTCAAGAACCTGCAGGTAGCCTTCACCTTCTCTACCGGCATAAATAAGGGCCAGGAAGCGGCACCGCTGGTCGTCGGCGGCACGATGTACATCGTGAGCCCCTTCCCCAACGTCGTCTACGCGCTCGATCTCACCAAGCCGGGTGCGCCGATGAAATGGAAGTTCGAACCCAATCCCGAGCCCGCGGCGCAAGGCGTTGCCTGTTGCGATGTCGTCAATCGCGGCGCGGCATTCGCAGGCGGACGCATCTTCTTCAACACACTGGACGGGCACACCATCGCGCTCGACGCGAACACCGGTCAGCCGATCTGGAACGCCCATATCGGCAACATCAACATCGGCGAGACCATCACCATGGCGCCCTTGGTGGTGAAAGGCAAAGTGCTGGTCGGCAATTCAGGCGGCGAGATGGGTGTTCGTGGCTGGGTCAAGGCGCTCGACGCCGGCGACGGTCACGTCGTCTGGACGGCCTACGGCACCGGGCCTGACAAGGACGTGCTTATCGGCCCGGACTTCAAGCCGCATTACGACATGGACAAGGGCAAGGATCTTGGCGTCACGACATGGCCTCCGGAGGCCTGGAAGATCGGTGGCGGCAATATGTGGGGCTGGATTTCCTACGATCCGGATCTCAACCTGATCTTCCACGGCACCGGCAATCCTGGACCGTGGAACCCCGATCTGCGGCCGGGCGACAACAAATGGACGTCAGGCATCTTCGCGCGCGATCCCGATACCGGAGCGGCGAAATGGTTCTACCAATGGAGCCCGCACGACGTCCACGACTATGACGGGATAAACGAGCAGATCCTGCTCGACATGAACTGGCAGGGCAAGCCGCGCAAGGTGCTGGTCCGGCCCGAGCGCAACGGCTATCTCTACATCCTCGACCGGACCACCGGCGAAGTTTTGTCGGCGAAGCCTTTCGGGCCCGTCAATTCCAGCAAGGGTGTCGATCTCAAGAGCGGTCGCCTGATCGAAAACCCGGACAAGAAGACCGGGACAGGCAAGGTCGTCCGCGACATCTGCCCGACCGCGTCGGGACTCAAGGATTGGCAGCCTTCTGCGTTCTCGCCGAAAACCAGGCTGCTCTACATCCCGCATAATAATTTGTGCATGGACGAAGAAGGCGTCGAGGTGAACTACATCGCCGGCACGCCTTATGTCGGCATGAACGTGCGCATGATCCCCGGGCCCGGGGGGAACCGGGGCGCCTTCACCGCCTGGGACATCGCGGCGGAGAAACCCGCCTGGAGTCTCAAGGAGAACTTCCCGGTGTGGAGCGGCACGGTCGTGACCGCCGGGAACGTCGTCTTCTACGGGACTATGGAAGGTTGGTTCAAGGCGGTCAGCGCGAAGACTGGGGATCTGCTTTGGCAGTTCAAGACGGGGTCCGGCATCATCGGCCAGCCCATCACATATCGAGGTCCCGACGGACATCAATATGTGGCGATCCTGTCGGGTGTCGGCGGCTGGGCCGGCGCCATCGTATCCGGCGATCTCGATCCGCGCGACGCCACCGCCGCGCTAGGTTTCGTCAACGCGATGAAGGATTTAAAGGACGCCACAACGGCGGGAGGCACGCTTTATGTGTTCCGGCTGCCCTGAACACTGGGCCGCGCGCCTGGCGCTCGGCATGGCCGCGCTCGCCTTGCTGCTCTTGCCGGCGCGAGCCGATGCCCGTGAACTGAGGGTCTGCGCCGACCCGAACAACATGCCATTTTCCAACGCCGCTGGCCAAGGCTTCGAGAACAAGATCGCTGAGATCGTTGCCGCCGATCTCGGCGCCAAGCTGACCTACACCTGGTGGGCACAGCGCCGCGGCTTCGTGCGCAACACGCTGAAGGCCGGCCTTTGCGATCTCGTGCCCGGCACGCCGGCCAATCTCGAAATGCTGCGCACCACCACACCCTATTATCGGTCCTCCTATGTTTTCGTCACCCGCCAGGACGGCCCGGATGTGGCGTCCTTCAACGATCCGCGGCTGCGCGATATGCGGATCGGCGTGCAACTCATCGGCGACGACGGTGTCAATTCGCCTCCCGTCCAGGCGCTCGGCCGCCGCGGCATCGTCGGGCATCTCGTCGGCTATCCCGTCTATGGCGACTACTCCGCACCCAACCCTCCGGCGCGCATCGTTGAAGCGGTGGCCGCCGGCGACATCGATCTTGCCGTTGTCTGGGGTCCGCTCGCCGGCTATTTCGCCCAGAAGCAGAGAGTGCCGCTCCGCATCACGCCGGTCACGCCTCGCATCGACGGACCACAGTTGCCCATGATCTACGACATCTCGATGGGCGTTCGGCGCGAGGACGATGCGCTGCGCGGCGAAGTGAACGGCGCGCTGGCCAGGCACAAGGCAGACATCGACGCATTGCTGTCACAATATGGCGTGCCGCGCCTCGATGGCCCCGGGAGCCCAGTGCGATGAGGCACGGCGCCGCTATGTTCCTGTTTACGCTGCTGACGCTTGCGGCATGCCAGCGCGAGGAGCGGGACACACGCCCGCAGTCCTCGCTCGGATCGGGCGAGCAGCCGATGCCTGTGACGACATTGGAACCCGGTGGACAGCGGCCTTCCGCCAGCGACAACAAGGCAGCCAGCTTCGAGGCCAATGCCTTCCACCTCAGCGAGGGCAAGCGCCTCTTCAGCTGGTTCAACTGTTCGGGCTGTCATGCCAATGGCGGCGGCGGCATGGGGCCGGCCTTGATGGACCAGAAATGGCTTTACGGCAGTTCGATTGAGAGCATCCACGCTACCATCCGGGACGGACGGCCAAAAGGGATGCCGAGCTTCCGTGACAAAATCCCCGACGACCAGGTTTGGGAGCTTGCCGCCTTCGTCCGCACGCTGAGTGGCAAAGCACCCTCATCCGCCGCGCCGCAACGCAATGACGACATGATGCCGCATCCCTCGGAAAACCGCATGCCGGATGCAGCCACGCTGGGGAAGTCACCGTGAAGCGCCTTGCGTCGACCGGGTTCGGCACGGCCTGCGTATTTTTGCAGGGATGCTCAGGATGGCAATCGGCGCTCGACCCGAAAGGTCCCGCTGCCAGTGAGCTGGCGTGGCTCATTTGGTTTTTCACCGCGCTTTGCGCGGTGATCTGGGTCCTGGTTATGATCGCCCTTGCCGCGCCACTGTTGACGCGGGCTCGCGCACGTTCCGAGCCGCTCGTGCTCGACGCCGGCGCCGACCGTCGAAAGTTGCGCGTTGTCGTGATCGCCGTCGGGCTGACCGCAGCGATCGTGGTCGGGCTAACCTTGCTGAGCTTCTTCGCCAACAGGACGCTTGCGGCGATCGGTTCCGACGCCGCACTCACCATTCGGATCACCGGTCACCAATGGTGGTGGGAGGTGCGCTACGAAGACGCCACGCCAAGCCGCATCCTGACCACGGCGAACGAGATCCACGTCCCCGTCGGGGAGCCCGTGCGGCTTCTGCTGACATCGACGGACGTGATCCATTCCTTCTGGGTCCCGAGCCTTTCTGGCAAGCTCGACCTCATCCCCGGCCATGTCAATGTGCTCGACATCAGGGCCGACAAGGCCGGCGTATATCGGGGCCAGTGCGCCGAGTTCTGCGGTGCGCAGCATGCGAATATGGGCACCTTCATCATCGCCGAGCCGAGGGCAAAGTTCGACGCCTGGTGGAACGACCAGTTGCAGCCGTCTGGCCCTCCAGCGAGCGACGAGGCCAAGGCTGGCGAGGACCTGTTCCTCCGGCGTCCCTGCGTGATGTGCCACAGGATCGGGGGCACTCCAGCGGGAGGAACCGTCGCGCCGGATCTGACGCATATTGCCAGCCGGCGAACGCTCGCCGCCGGCACCTTGACGATGAGCCGAGGAAATCTCGCCGCCTGGATAGCGGACCCGCAAGGCGTGAAGCCCGGTTCCCACATGCCTGTGGTGGAGCTCAACGGCGACGAACTCAACGCCATCGTCGCCTATCTCGAGGGTCTGAAATGAGCAGCGCGGATCTGACCAGCGAACGCGACCTGCCGCCGAAACGCCAGACCGCCAGCAAAGGCGACCTGGCTCTCGAGCCTGACGGACCGCGGGATACCGGCATGGACGATGCCAGCCTCCACCGCTGGCTCACCCGGACATGGCGCACGCCGCCCGGCATCATCGGCGCCCTGTCGAGCGTCGACCACAAGGTCATCGCAAGGCGCTATCTGATCACGGCCTTCATCTTTCTGTGCCTTGGCGGGCTGAACGCTGTCGCCATGCGTGTCCAACTCTCGGGGCCGCAGCGCGGGCTGATCGGGCCGGACCTCTACAACCAGCTGTTCACGATGCATGGCGTCACCATGATGTTCCTGTTCGCTGTGCCCATCGTGCAGGCAACGGGAATCTATTTGGTGCCGCTGATGGTCGGCACCCGCAACATCGCATTCCCGCGACTCAATGCATTCGGCTACTGGATCTACGTCTCGGGCGGGGCCTTTGCCTGGATCTCATTCCTCCTCAACATGGCGCCGGATGTCGGCTGGTTCGCCTATGTGCCCCTATCCGGACCGGAATTTTCCCCCGGCAAGCGCGCCGATGTCTGGGCGCAAATGATCACCTATACTGAAGTATCGTCGCTTGCGGTGGCCGTCGCCACCATCGTCACCGTGTTCAAGCAACGTGCGCCCGGCATGTCGCTGGACAAGATACCGCTTTATGTATGGGCACTGCTGGTCACTTCCTTCGTCGTCGTCTTCGCCATGCCGGCAGTCATGATCACCTCGACCTTCCTCATTCTCGACCGGCTTGTCGGAACCCACATTTTCAATCCAGCCGAGGGCGGCGACGCCCTGCTGTTCCAGCATCTGTTCTGGTTCTTTGGCCATCCCGAGGTCTACATCATCTTCCTGCCGGCGACAGGCATGGTCTCCTCGATCATTCCTGCTTTTGCCCGGCGACCAACGTTTGGCCACCTCGGGCTGGTCCTGTCGCTGATCTCGGTGGGTTTCCTGTCGTTCGGCCTCTGGGTGCACCATATGTTTGCGACGGGATTGCCGAAGCTCGGGGCGAGCTTCTTCACGGCGTCCAGCATGCTGATCGCCATCCCCAATGGCGTGCAGATCTTCTGCTGGCTGGCGACCTTGTGGGATAGTAGACCGGTGATCCGCACGCCGCTGCTGTTCGTCTTCGGCTTCTTCTTCATCTTCGTCATCGGCGGGCTCACCGGCGTCATGCTCGCCTCTGTGCCGCTCGACCTCCAGGTGCACGACACCTATTTCGTCGTCGCCCACTTCCACTACGTGCTGATCGGCGGATCGGTATTCCCGCTGCTGGGCGCGGCCTATTTCTGGTTCCCCAAGATAACCGGACGCATGATGAGCGAACGTCTAGGACGCTGGCATTTCGGGCTGGCCTTCATTGGCTTCAACGCGGCCTTCTTCCCGATGCATCTTGTCGGTTTGTGGGGCATGCCGCGCAGGGTCTACACCTATCCGGCGGAGCTTGGCTGGGGCAACATCAACCTGTTCATCAGCGCTGGCGCGATGCTGTTCTTCCTGAGCTTCGTGCTGTTCACCTTCAACCTTATACATGGCGCATTGAAAGGGGCACCGGCCGGGGACAATCCCTGGGACGCGGGCACCCTGGAATGGGCCACGTCCTCGCCGCCTCCCAGCTATAATTTCACGCGCATTCCGATCGTGACGAACGTCGAGCCGCTGTGGGCCGAACGAGAGACGCTTCCGGTCGCTACCGGCCTACGCGTCGATGTCCGCGAGTTGCTCATCTCGACGGTGGCGGAGGCCCATCCCGACATCCGCGAGAAATCGGCGACGCCATCGATCTGGCCGCTGTTGGCGGCGATCGCCGTGGGCGCCACTTTCCTCTACTCGATCTTCACGCCGTGGGCGATCGTGTGGGGCGCCATGCCGATCGCGCTCACGCTAGTCGGCTGGTTCTGGCCCAAGGGCGATCCGGAGGACGAGGAATGAACCAGCGGCCCGTCACCGACCTTTCCGCCCTCCCTACGTTTGGCCATGGTCCTCGCAGTCCGACCTGGTGGGGCACGCTCGGCTTCATGGCGTTGGAAGGGACGGGCTTTGCGCTGGCCGCCGGCGCCTATCTCTACCTTGCGATGTCATGGCCCAACTGGCATCTGAGCGCCCCGGAACCAAACCATTGGCCGGGAACGGTCGTCACCTTGTTGCTGGTCGCCAGCCTTGTGCCAAACCACATCCTCAATCGCTACGCCGAGCATTGCGCTATCGTACCGGTGCGGATCGGCATGATTGTGATGTCGTTGTTCGGTCTCGCTCCGCTCGTGGTGCGCTGGTTCGAGTTCCCGGCGTTGAATATCTATTGGGACACAAACGCATACGGCTCGATGCTTTGGGTGCTGCTTGGGCTGCACACCACCCATCTGATCACCGATGTGGGCGACACGATCGTGCTGACTGTGCTGATGTTCACACGCCATGGATATAGCGGCCGGCGTTTCGGCGACGTGGGCGACAACGTCTTCTACTGGGATTTCGTGGTGCTCATCTGGATCCCGATCTACCTGCTCATCTACTGGGTACCGAGGCTGGGCTGATGCGCGCGCTCCGGTTGGGAACGTCCTGGGGTGGCCTTCTATCGGGGCCTTTGGCTTGGGCGATCTCCACGCAGCTGAATTACGCGCTTGTTCCTTGGCAGTGCAATCGCCAGGTTCCGGTCGTGCTTCCGATCGCATTGCTGCTGGCCTTGCTTTCGCTTCTCGGCGGCATGCTTTCTTGGCGGGCAAGGCGGCAGGGGGGCGCGGCTTTCGAGGCGGAGCGCGCGCGCACCACTGAGCAATTCGTCGCCGATCTCGGCATTCTTGCGGCTTTGCTTTTTGCCCTCGTCATCGTCATGCAAGGCAGCGCCGCGCTCATTCTCGACGAGTGCCTGCGATGAGCTTCGAGGCCTTCTTCTCGACTTCGGTCTGCTATGGCGCCGGCGCGCCCGAAGCGGGATGGACGCTTGCGTTTCCCATCACGGTCCCTTTGGCGGCAATCGCGCTCACCTATGCGCTCGGAGCACGCCGGCTGTGGCGCCGCAGCAGGAGGGGCCGCCCCGAGCGGACGCGACAGGCGCTGTTGTTCGCCGCCGGCTGGGGCGTGCTGACCGGAGCGCTGGTCAGCCCAGTCCATGCGCTTGGCGAACGGGTGTTTGCCGCTCACATGATCGAGCATGAACTGCTGATGGCGGTCGCTGCGCCGCTCCTTGTCGCCGCCTGCCCCGGCGCAGCCTTGATATGGGCATTGCCGGCCTCGCTCCGCCAAGGGACGGGAAGGCTCACGCACGGCAACATTTTCCGGATGGTCTGGACCGTTGCCAGTCGCCCCCTCTACGCAACCGTCATCCACGGTATCGCGATCTGGATTTGGCACGTCCCCGTCCTCTTCGAGGCAGCACTTCAGCAGGGCGTGCTGCACTATGCCCAGCATGCGAGCTTCCTCGGCACGGCCTTGCTGTTCTGGTGGGTGATTCTGCCGCGTGCCGGCCGCCAGCGGGCTTATGGCAGCGCGGTCATGCATCTCTTCTTAACGTCGCTGCACACCGGTCTCCTTGGTGTGCTGTTGCTGTTCTCGCCCAAACTCTGGTACCCGCAGAATGCCGCTGGCGCGGCACTCTGGGGTCTGACTCCGATCGAGGACCAGCAGCTCGCCGGCCTGGTGATGTGGATTCCCGCCGGCCTGATCTATGGCGGAGCCGCCTTGCTGCTTGCCGGCCTTTGGATAAGCAAGAGCGGAATCAGGGAGGCAAACCATGCGCTCCGGCCTGGCTAGGATGGTGGGCGGCGCGCTCGCCGCGATCCTGCTGCTGACCGCGGCAGTCGCCGCAGCAACCTTGTGGTCCGACCGGCGCGATCGTGCTCGCCACGACTCGGACATGGCAACCGGCGTGGACGCGCGCCACTCAGGGGGGCAATCCGCGCGCTCCGGCCTGATCAGGAAGATCGGCGGCGCGCTCGCCGCGGTCCTGCTGCTGACCGCGGCAGTCGCCGCGGCGGCCTTGTGGTCCGACCGACGCGGTCGTGTTCTCCACGAGTCCGACATGGCGACCGGCGGCGTGGGCGCGCGCGCCATTCCGATCATGACGGCGAATGGTTGCTCCGGGTGCCATACAATCCCAGGCGTGCCGGGGGCACAAGGCCAGGTTGGTCCGCGCCTCGACGCCAGCCTTGCCGACCGGGTCTTTATCGGCGGCGTGCTGGCGAACAATCCGGAGAACCTGATCCGCTGGATACGGGAGGCCAGGGAGATCAATCCGCACACGGCCATGCCGTCGACGAGGATCACAGAGCAGCAGGCGCGCGACATTGCCGCTTACCTTTATGCTCTGAGATGATTTAGCCGTCGCCGCCGCGCCGGGACCACAGGCCACGCCCGGGGTCGTAGCCGACCACCGCGGCGAGGAAAAACACGACGAAACAGGCGAGAACGACAAGAGCGGAAACGGGATCGAAGCGCAGGTAGAGCGTGAAGCGTATCAGTTCGACCGCCGAACTGAACGGGTTCCATGCGGCAATCATCGCCAGCACCGGCCCCGCCTCGGCGAGCCGCCATATCGGATAAAGCGCCGTCGAGGCGAAGAAGGTGGGGAAGATGACAAAGTTCATCACGCCGGCGAAGTTCTCCATCTGCGTCGAAATGGACGATACCAGCAACCCGAACGCGCCGAGCATCAGGCCTGACAAGACAAGCGCCGGAAACACCGCGAGATAACCTAGAACCGGCGGCCGCACGTCCCAATGACGTGCGATCAGCAGAAACAGATAGACCAGCGGCAGACCGACGATGACGCTCGCCAGCAGCCGCGCGGCGAGCAGGTACCAGCGTGGTAGTGGTGCCGTGAGCAACAGCCGCATGCTGCCCATCTCACGGTCGTGGACCATCGCCAGCGAGCTCGCCATGGCATGAAATAACAGCATCATGGCCGCCAACCCCGGGACGACATAGACTTCATAGAGCACGTAGGTCTGATAGGGCGGCGTGATCGACAGGCCAAGCACCGAGCGGAAGCCGGCGGCGAAGATGGCGAGCCAGACCAAAGGCCGTACGATCGCCGAGAGGAGCCGGCCGCGCTGCCGAAGCGTTCGCAACATCTCCCGGCGCAGGATGCCTGTAAGTGCCCGCACCGCGTGACGTTTTCTCATACCGCATCCGTCAGCACATCGAACGCATCGGCCAAGCTGCCGACCGCAAGATCCACGGCAACACGGCGGGCGACGCCGGCCCAGCGCAGCTTGCCCTTGTGCAGCACCACAAGGTCGTCGTCGGCCGACACCTCTTCCAGGAAATGCGTCGCCCAGACAACAGCAATACCTCGTTCCCGGCACAGCGCACGTATGTGCTGCTCGATCGCCCTGCGCCCAGGCACGTCGAGCCCGGTCGTCGGCTCGTCGAGCAACAGGATGCGCGGCCGGTGCATCAGGGCTCGAGCGATCTCGACACGTCGCCGCTGACCGCCCGACAGCGAACGGACCGGCTCGTCGCACCGGTCGAGGACCCCCAGGCGGTCGAGTTCCTCGCGCAATCTCGTTTCGCTGATGCCGGTTTCCAGCCCATGCAGCGAGGCGTGATAGCGCAGATTTTCGGTGGCGGTGAGATCGAGATCGAGCGTCTGCTGCTGGAAGACAACACCCATCTGGGCAAGTGCGGCGGCCGGATTGGTCCGCATGGAGTGGCCGAACACATCAATCTGGCCGGATCGGGCATGATACAGGCCGGTGACCAGCGAGAACAACGTCGTCTTGCCGGCGCCGTTGCGTCCGAGCAGGATGCACATCCCGCCTTCCGCGACCGAGAACGAGACGGCATCGAGGACCCGCCGCTCTCCGAAGCTGTGTCCAAGACCCTCGAGTGACAGCGCCTTCATGGACCGATCACCACTCCCCAGGGGCCGCGTCCCACCGGCACCGACTTCATCACCTCCTCATTTTCCAGATCGATGAACGAGATGTCGCCGGAATTGCCATTGGCGCTGACCAGGCGCTTCTGGTCATCGGACAGCACCACGTGCCACGGCCGCTGGCCGACGAGATAGAGGCGACGCACCGCCAGCGTCCTGGTATCGACTTCGGCCACCCGGTTGGCCGGACCCAGCGCCACATATACGGTGGCGCCGTCGCGTGCAATTTCCATGCCGACCGCCTGGACGCCCTCGCGGCGGATACCGGGAACCTCGAACTGGACCTTGCCGGTCTCGGCACGAGACATAGTGTCGAAGACGGTCACCGTTCCGCGTATTTCGGAAGATACCCACAGCTGCTTCCCATCCGGCGAGAACGCCGCCGCGCGGGGGCGGGTGTCTATCAGGAGGTTATCCACAAGTTCAAGCGTACCGGCATCTATGAGATGCACCATGCTGGTGGTCTCCGAGGTGCAGGCAACGTAGCGGCCGTCGGCGCTGACTGCCATGCCCTCCGGTTCGACGCCGACCTCGACCGTACCGACAACCTCGGCGGACGCGATATCGATCACCGAGACCAGATTGTCGTTCTCATTGGCGACGAACAACCGTTTGCCGTCGGGGTGCACGACAAAAAACTCCGGATCGGCTCCCGAGGGGAGCTGGCCGGTCACCTGCCGTTTGGCGAGATCGACAACGTCGATCCGGTTGTCGTCGCCCACTGCTACGAAGAGCAGTTTTTTGTCCACCGAAAGCGCCATTCCGCGCGGGCGCCTTCCGACATTGATGGTCATGGACAGGCTCATGCTGGCGCCATCCACCACCGCTACCGTATTGTCCTGCTCGTTCGATACGTAGATCGTCTCCGCTGCGGCTGGTCCAGCCAGGATGGGCAGAGACAGCAGGAACGCGATCAGAACCTGCATGCGCTTTCCTCCAAGTCGATGCCCAGCGTGTCGAGGGGCGTGCGCTGGTGCAGGAAACCCGGCTGCGGCGAACTGGAGACGAGCAGTCGCGCTCCCGTTATGAGGATCGGCTGCCGCATCTGGCCGTCCCACGGCCGGAAGCTCAGCCCCTGTCCCTTGAAGCCGGCGAGAAGGAAGTCGCCGCTGCGCAAATAGGCCGTGATCGCAGCAGGATCGAGGCTGCGCAGGCGTGTTGCCGCTTCACCGACGCTGCGCACGGCAAGCCAGGCCGCGTAGTCGTAAGCTGTCATCCAGCGCCCGGCTTGCTTGCGAAACCGGTCTTGAAGTTGGGTTGCGCCCCATTCCTCGTTGACCGCGCTCCAGCCGTCTGCAACGAGCCCCTGCGTCCCGGCGACCGGCCGCGGCAATGCGGTTCGTCCTTCGAGATAGGCGCCAAACTCGTCCGCCTCGTCGGCGACGACCAGCACGTCGTAATCACCGACCTGCGTAGCGGCCGGTATCTCGGTCTGCAGCGTGACATGTCCGGTGTCGGCACGGCCATTGGCCGGGCGGAACGTCCACGGTTTGTCGACGATGATCTCGGCGCCAAAGCGTGTCGCCGCACGGCGTAAGGCTGCCGCCATCGCCTGGTCCGCAGGATGCGGGCCGGCGAGCAGGAACCAGCGCTGCCAGCGCTTCCAGACGAGATATTGCGCAAGGCCGTCCGCAAGCATGGAACGGCTTGGAACGGTATGCAGGAGGTTCTTGCGACAGTCCTGCTGGCGGAGCGCATCGTCGGGCGCGCGGCTGTTGAAGAACAGCATCTTGTCCGCTGCGGGCGCTGCAACCGCCTGGCTCAGCGTGGCCGCATCGAGATCAGCCACGACGAAAGCGACTCCCCTTGCAGCAAGGCTGGCGATAGCGTCCGTGGGCGCTTCGCCTGACTTCAGCACGCGTTGATCGAGCTCGAAATGCTGGCCTAGGAAGCGCCCCGTCCCGCCGTCGTCGGCGATGCCCAGCCGCGCGCCCTGCAGTCCGTCATCGCTGACGGGCTGATCGAGCGGTCCCAAAGGCAAGGGTGGCGTACGCGTCTGGCCGATATAGCCGATCACTATCGTCTGGGGTGCCGCGGAGCCGGGGGCAGCGACCAACAGAAGCAGCACGATCAGCGCCAGTTTCATCCCGCTCCGCCTGCCTGCGCTCCGGCCGGCCCACACAGTGAAGCCGATTCGTCATCCCGGGCAATGCGGGCATCGCGCACAAGATCTGCTGGCAATCCCTCCAGATCGACGATGCGGTCCACCAGCGGTGAGACTTGGCCTGAATTGGCGAGCCGTTTGCCATTGAAATCCGCCAGCCGTCGGACGGGGAGAGCGGCGGGAGCAAGTGCACCAACCGCCCTGGAGTACGCAACAAAAACGAGGCCGGCGCCTTCCCCGGGCGGGCGCGTGCCGCAGAGCCAATCCAATATAATGCCATCGATGCTGCCCGCCAGCAGTGCGGTCTTGCCCGCCTGCTTGCCGGCAAGATGCCGCATCTCGAGACACACGCCGTGCGAAATGTTCAGCCCATGTCGCTGGATCATGTCGAGTTCCAGGCGGCTGCGCCAAATCCCAGCACGCCAGACCGCACAGCGGGCGATTGCTCGGGCGCGGCTGCGGTCGCACCACCTGCGACCAAGGAGGAAATAGCTGCAAGAACCGCGCGCCGCGATAGGTGGCGCCAATCGGCCCGGCAGAGCCATTCACATTGCAAGTTCGAGATTAGCACGAGCGCACCGGGTGTGGCAGAGCTCTCCCAACGTTGGGCCGCCAGGAATGTTCCTCAATCGCACGCGAAAGGTGCTGCAGCTTGGCGAACTGGTGATCGACACCGGCGCAGGTCAACCGCTACGATCCACGAACATCCCGGCCCTTCGGCTAGGAGGCGCGGTTTAAGCCGCCCTTCCCGAGCGATCCGCACTTCGATGTGAAGGCGTGCGAAATTGCCAGCCTGGGACGGGCCGCGTGCTGTTCTGGAATGTGACGGCGCGTATTCGGCAGGATCGCCAGGCATGTCCGCAGTAGGGACTATGCGTGACTGTCTGGCGAGGACGACCTGACCGAAGAAAAACGTTGGGTCTCGACCTCGAAACGAATGTTAGCCCGAAAGACCAAGTCCCCGCCACTATCTCGGACCATCATTACCACCTTGTGATGATCCCCGTTCGGCAGCGTATCCCTCATTATCTCTGCAAGGGCTTTGATCGCCTCATAACGAACAGCGGCAACGTCATAACATTCCGAGCCTTCAGCGTCGGAGAAAGTGGTTCCGTTGTCATCGACGTCGAAATAATAGAGCGCCATCGTTTCGGACCAGAAGGCTTGACATTCGTTCGATGGTTTAGTTCCTGATAATCCAATCGACCAGGGCAGTCTCAGCCCGCTCGGAGCCGGTAAACTCGTAGACGAGGGTCCTAGCTAGGTTGCGCCATTCGCACTCGGGCAGGCCCCTCTCCGAGACCAAATCTCGAAAGACCTTGCGCAGAATGTCCGCGTCGAACGCGGATACACGGTGCCACTCAGCCTCCCTTGCGGCCCTGTCTATCGTACGCTGGCGAAGCCGTTTTAGAAGGTTGCGCGATGCCGCGATTGCACTCCGGGACTGGTCAATATTGCCTCGAAAGGCGGCACTTCGCGCGATGGAACTTTGCCGTAACCGGAGGCTCGTTTCAATGGCCTCCCGCGCCAAGTCCGTATGGCTGTCGAGCATCGCTACCTCCCAATAGCTAAAAGTTTAATTACTCCTTTCGGCGCCGAGCCTCAAAGGGAATTAGCGTACGGTTTGATACGAAGGAAACGGGCCGGCGGCATCCTAACCTCGATCAAAAGACAATTCAGCGTATGCCAACATTGGAACTTACAAGCCGAAATTTCGTTCTGATTTTATAGGTGGTTTCGGGGCTGAGGAATGGTGAAGCTAGAACACGCTGGCGAGGCGCCAGCCGTGACGATATTGGTGGTCGAAGACGAGTTTTTTATACGAATGGACATCGCAGACACGCTGAGGGAGAAGCCCGGCGTTATTGTGATCGAAGCTCGAACGGCTGACGACGGCTGGGAATACATCGCAACAAATGGCCCGGTCGACGTTCTTTTCACTGACCACCGACTGCCGGGCTTCATGACAGGCTCACAGTTGGCCGCGAGGGTGAGCCAGGAATATCCGATGACAAAGGTTGTGGTGACTTCGGCACATTTCGATGGCACAGAATGGACCGGGCCAGTCCTGGACAAACCGTACGACTCAAACAAGATCGCTGCCAACTTGGTGGAGCTTGCGCGTAAGAAAGGATAGGTCGATGACCGTGTCCTCAGATGTGATCCTTATTGTGGAAGGCGATATACTGGTTCGGCACCCGCTGGCCCAGTATCTCCGAGAGTGCGGCTTCAAGGTTCATGAAGCCTCGAACGGCGGCGAAGCCCGAACAGCGCTCAAAGCAACCGATTTGAAGATCGACGTGGTGCTTGCGGACATGACAACCGAGGGCAGCGGCTTCGCCCTCCGTGAATGGGTCAGGGGCGAGAAAATCCCAGTAGCGGTTATACTCGCTGGATCAATTGAGAAGGCCGTCGACAAGGCCGGAACGCTTTGCAATGAGGGGCCTGCCCTCGCAAAACCCTACCAGCACCATCTCGTGCTCGACGAGATTAGGCGCTCTCTCGCTCGCCGCGAAAGATAACCTCGTCCGCAAAATTGATGCGAGATCGTCGAGGTTAGGCCAAGCGCGAAAGCAACTTCCTGCGATTGCAATGCCACCACCAAGAGTTCGTGGCCACCCGGGCCACATAGGCGACAGCGAGCGCCTGCTCCTGTGTCCTTAGCAATGGAACGGCCTGTCCCACAGCCAGGCGCGCGAACTCATCGATTTGCTTGGCGTGGGCAGTCCGCCACCGCTATTGCGCGAAGCTCTCTTGCCGGCAAAAAATAGCATCATTGATGCCTCGCGGACGCAGCCCCTACGCACCGGGTGGGTGTCAGACAAAGTCCGTGGTGGCGACCAGGATGATCCCAATAGCCGCCGAAGCCATGACGACGACCATAGCTATCTCGAACGTGTTCCCTACGCGTTTTGCTATTTTTGAGCGCTCCCTTCGTCCCTTCCCCAACGGAAAGACCAAAAGCGCACCAGCGGAATCATCCATGTTAACGGCGAGAGAAAATGCCTGCTGCGCGCGCAGGCGTGGCGCTCGGCAGGCGAGCTCGCAAGTCGCCGACAACCAAGGGCACCATGAGCGGAACTAATATCACTAACGACTTGTAGGCTACGGCAGGATAAGGCCTGACTTGGCGGGCAGCCGATCTAGCAGCTTGCGGGATTCATCGATTATGCGGCGCGTCTCTTGGATATCTGCGCGCAAATTCTCAACATGTGCTACCGCCCGTTCTTGATATAGGCGGGCGCTAATATTGAAGTAATAATCGGGCTCCCACGGTTCCATAGCTAGCGGATCCGTTGCGAATTAGCTCGTACGTAACCTTCACCACAAAAATGGGTTTGCACGAACCGTCATGCACATGCAGGGCGGCCTCTCGGAAAGTGCCGTCCGGCATCTTAGTTTTGGCTATTTCTAGGAGTGCCCTTGCCGCTTCGTCTTCAGCCGATTCCAGGCTCGGAAGGTCTGTTCCTTCAGTGTCCGGGCAGGCGGTTCCGTTGTCGGTTAGATCGAAGTAGTAGAGCGCCATCGACGGCGAACGTGAAGGTTCGACGTTTGTTCCGCGTCGCCCCTTACGCGTACGGTTCGATACAAAGGACGCCCGGTGCAGGCGATAGCGCCGGGGCCTTTCCCCTATTCGCTTACCATCCAGTCCACCAGTCGGCGATCTACGGTCTGAGAGTCCGTGTATGTCTGGATGAGTTCCTCAGCGTATTTTCGCCACTCGCTCTCCGGGATGCTTTCCTCCAAGACCGCTTTTTTGAAGGCTGTTCTCAGGATGTCGGCATCGAGCGCTGATAATCCGAATTTCGCCATGGTTTCCCTCGTGCAGCACGAACGGCGAAGGTCATTCCTCGTGCAAGCGCACGATATCAATTGAAGAAGGTTTGGCGAGTCAAATCCGTGCCCGGCCTGATGGGGTCGCCTCCAATTCGCCAGCGGTCTGTCAAAATACAATCGCCTTCTCCCCAAGGTGCGGCCGGGGGGCCATGGTAGTCAGGAGACGCCCGGAGAGGAAGCAGCGTTCAGCAAGGTGGCCGCGGCCAGCGCTGTGATGACCTGGGCCTGACGAACGGCTTCGAGATCATGATGCTGTTTGGCACCTTGCGCGGTCCAATCATCTGCACCAGGGGAAGGGTGGCCTAGCGACCCTTGCATGACGGGAGACATCCCAGCCGTTTGCGCCCTCCTTCCCAAGCCTTATGTCCGTCAGAAGAGCAGCTGATGGCATGTGAGCCGTTGGAGTTCCCCGACGGCTCAACAGCCCGAACGGGCGTTTGTTCCCCCGCGTCAATAACATTTGTTACTCAGGTAGCAGGACCCCCTCCTCCTTTGCAGCCAGCCTGAAGCACCTTCGGACCTCTTGAGGTGTCGCTAGGTCGGCCATAGCGGCCATGCAAACGCTCACCGCTCGGTTCCAGTGAGGGCCGCGCTTGGTCCACCTCAGGAGTTCTGCGGAGGCAGCCTCGGCGTTGTTGACGTCGAACCGGGCGCCGGCCTCGGTGGTCCTAATGGGGACCGGTGGGGAGAACCAATGGAGCGACATTAGTAGATGCTAACGCAGATGCCCTGGGCTAGCCAGTGGTGACCGCTTCAGCTTGCCGTTCTCCTCCTCAAGAGCCTTCAGCCGCTTCGCCTCCGACACATCAATGCCGCCATATAAGCGAGGACAATTCAGGGGAGCACGTCAATGACGCTGCGCGTTACATACCAGAGGAGAGTGAAGGGTATTGAAGCTTCGTGCTTCGCTAAGCACGCAGAAGTTCGGCCCAGCCGACGACAACAGGTTTTGCCGCTTCAAATTTAAACTGAGACACTGCCACGAGGCCGGCTCGCTGCAACCGTGGCTGCACACTCAAGAAACTCGGCCTGCCGGCCATCTGCTATATTCCAAGCCCGCCCTCTCGATTTACGCTGCTTCTGTGGCAGGCCTTCGTTACCACCAGACCGGCAAGAGCGGTTTTGGGGCTGGCTTTGCCCCCTGCTCAGGCTAGGGGCCCGACCAGCCGGACAATTGCATTGGCGATTACTCCGCGATATGCACTTGACATAATCGCGAATTACTCTGACGCGGGACTAAATGACACGGATAGGCCATCGTACGTTTCCGCATTAAGCGGCATCCATCCTCTACCAGACGCCCTTCAGTGACTCTCGTCTTGGTTCCACCAGCGTCACCGATTGCAGCCGCGCCTGGCGAGCCGTCCGTCACGGCGGTGCGCGGCGGCAGGGCATCTTCCTCGTACGCCAACTTCGCGCGAGCCGGTTGAGCCATCTACATTGATCCTGCAGACGTGTGACCACGCAACCTTTCGGCAGTGTCGCCGTTATATGCTGTTGTGCTAATAAATTCGCCAGGAGGGGCAGGCGATGCAAAGGCCGGGGGGCAAACTCACGGAACGGCTTGACGAACTAAGCGCACTTTACGTGCTGACAGACCGCCTTTACAGGGCAAAATCCAACCACGAAGCGTTCGAGGCAGGCCTCGACGCCATCCGCGACGGTCTGGGGTGCCGGCGGGCGTCCATGTTGTTGTTCGACGACGCCGGCGTGATGAGCTTCGTGGCATGGCGGGGTTTATCCGACGGCTACCGGCAGGCCCTTGCAGGGCATTCCCCCTGGAAAGTAGGGGAGCGTAACGCAGAGCCGATTTTCGTATCTGATATTGCCGAGACGGACGAACCCGCAGCTGTAAAGGACAGAATCGCCAGCGAAGGCATCGTCGGTCTGGCGTTCATCCCCCTCATCGCGCAAGGCGAAGTCGTAGGGAAGTTCATGACTTACTACGAACAAAAGCACTCCTTCGCCAGCCACGAGCTTAACCTTGCCACCACAATCGCACGACAGATCGGCTTCTATCTTGAAAGGACCCGAGCGGAAGAAGCTCGGAAAGCCGCAGAAGAGGAGTTGCGCGCGTCCGAACAACAATTCCGCCTAATGTCGGAACATGCACCAGTCATGATCTGGACCTGTGACGCATCCGGTAAGTGTACGAACTTGAACAGCATGCTTCGCGAATTCTGGGGTGTCCCCGTTGAGGAGGTTCCGACCTTCAGTTGGCACACCACCATGCACCCGGATGATGCCGAGGAGATCGGAGCCCGGATGATGGAAGCGCTGGCGACCCAATCGACCGTTTCGGTCCAGGGTCGCTACAAGAATTGCAAGGGCGAGTTCCGCGTCCTGCTCACGGTGGCTCGACCCCATTTCTCGGCCAAGGGGCAATTTCGGGGGCTGATCGGGGTCAATGTCGACGTGACGGAAAGCGAGCAGGCGGAAGCAGCGCTACGCCACAGCGAGGAGCGATTTCGATCGGCGGTGGAGGCGGCTCCAAGTGGCATGGTCATGACGGACGGGAGCGGCCGCATCATCCTGGTCAACCTGCATGCCGAGGCCGTATTCGGCTACGAGCGAGAGGAAATGATCGGCCAAGGGATTGAAATGCTGGTCCCGGACCGGTTCCGCAGCTCACACCCGGTGTTCCGCGGTACCTATGACAGTCGCCCACTTGCCCGTCCCATGGGCGCAGGCCGGGACCTCTATGCACGGCGCAAGGATGGCAGCGAAGTCCCGGTGGAGATTGGGCTCAGCCCAATCCAGACAAGCGAAGGGCTGATGATCCTCGCCTCAGTCGTGGACATCAGCGAGCGCAAGCGATCGGAAGCGCAACGAGAACTGCTGATGGCGGAACTCAACCATCGTGTCAAAAATACCCTGGCAGTGGTCCAGGGCATTGCACACCAGACATTCAGGGGAACGCCCGCCACCGAAGCTCATGCTGCCTTTGAAGGCCGGCTCATGGCCCTCTCGGCCGCGCACAACATCCTGACTCAAACGAGTTGGGAGCACGCGTCCCTGGAACAGCTTGTTGCGGACAGCATTCAGATCAGGGGCACGTTTTCCAATCGGGTATCAGCAAGCGGGCCAGCCGTACTTCTGCAACCCAACCAGGCGCTCGCTGTCGCCCTCGCCCTCCACGAACTGCTGACAAACGCCGTCAAGTATGGAGCTCTTTCCAACGAGGCCGGCAAAGTTTCGGTCGAGTGGTCTCGCACCTCCCTGCCCCGGCCGCGATTGAATCTCATCTGGAGCGAATTGGGCGGCCCTGAGGTCTCGTCTCCGTCGCGGCGAGGGTTTGGCTCCCGTCTGATTACTGGGGGCCTCGCGGCAGATCTGGAGGCGGAGGTCGCCTTGGAGTTCCAGCCTCAGGGGTTGGTCTGCAGGATCGATGCGCCGCTGCCAGATGGGGTGCTTGCACAATGACGACACTGTCTGGAACGCGGGTGCTCCTGGTCGAGGACGAATCCGTAATTGCCATGATGGTGGAGGATTTTCTGACCGACCTCGGCGTCACGGTCATCGGTCCCGCCACTTCGATCAACGCCGCGTTGGAACTGATATCTACAGATCAGATCGACGCGGCCGTCCTGGACCTGAACATAAGGGGCGAATTGAGCGAGCGCGTTGCCGATGCCTTGAGGCTTCGTCGCATCCCGATGGTTTGCGCCACCGGCTACGGCGAGGGAGCGGCTGAGTTCGCGAGAGGAGCCCCGATCATCGACAAGCCCTATTCCAAGGACAAGCTGGCCACGGCCTTGCAATCGGCTCTCCACAGTGCCGGCGGAGTGGACGAGTGAGTCGAAGAGAACCACCATTCCAATCTGCATGTCTGTGCCTGGTGAACCGTGCGTCGACCGACAGATAAGTTTCGGGAAGATAACCTAAAGCTTAGGCTGGCCCTTCGGGCCGCCCCTATAGGGATTTGGGACTGGAACCTCGAAACGAACGAGATGAATTATTCGCCACGGGCTCGGGCGATCTCCGGTTTCTCTCCCGACGAGCCTATCACCCTCGAGAAAGTTCGCGCCGTCACTCACCCAGAGGATTTACCTCGCACGTGGAAACTGGCCGGGATGGCGTTGGATCCTGCGATCAGGAACACCGACCCTTACGAGTACCGGATCGTGCGCGCTGATACGGGCGAGGTTCACTGGGCTCTGGCGCATGGGGAGGCGGTCTTTCAACGCGTCGGCGACACAGTGAAGGCGGTGCGCTTCCTCGGCACCATCCAAGATATCACCGGTCGCAAGCTGGCGGAAAACGCTTTGCGAGAGGCAGAACTCAGGCAGCGACTGGCCATCGATGCAGCCAGAATGGCTGTGTGGGAGCTCGACGTCCCCACGGATCGTCTGAACGTCAGCCCCGAGCTCAATCGAATGTTCGGTTTGGCCGCCGATTCATGTCCCTCCGTCGCGGAACTGCGGATGCTCTTGGCTCCGGGCGACCTAGACAGGATCATGGAAATTCGCGCAAAAGCGGCGATGGGGACTGATCCGCATTTTGAAGCGGAATTCCGTTGCAGGTTGCCCGATGGATCATTGCGCTGGCGACTGCTCCGCGCAGAAATAAAGACCTCCCCCACTGGAGAGCCAAAGCGCATCATTGGCGTTCTAATGGATATCGACGAGCGCAAGCGCGCTGACGAACAGAAGCACCTGCTGCTCCGTGAGGTGCACCATCGAGTGAAGAACTCGCTCGCCGTAATCCAGGCGCTGGCCACTCAAACGTTTGGACGTGGCGCCGCCGATCCGGATGCCCTGAAGAGCTTCCTCGGCAGACTTGCTGCCCTGGCGAAGGCTGCTGATTTAACTGTAGCGCAGCAGGGTCAACCCTCCGGATTGATGGAACTGATCCGCAGCGTTATCGAACCCTTTTGGTCCCCAAACAGGTTCGAACTTCAAGGGGACGCAGTAAGGTTGCCAGCGCGGCTAAACGTGCCGCTTGCACTCGTGTTCAACGAACTCTGCTCGAATGCGGCCAAATTTGGCGCGCTTTCGAATCCAAACGGAACGGTCGGCATACGGTGGGAAATCACGCCGACCGGGCTTGAACTGCACTGGCAAGAACGCGGCGGACCTCCTGTTCCTCCAAGGCTTGACCACGGCTTCGGGCTCAGACTGATTTTGGATGTGTTGCCTGTAGAGTTCGGCAGTGCACAAATTGATCCGCGACTTTCCGGAATTTCGTGCCACATCTTGGTTGCCAATCCCGATTGAACCAACGAAACCACGATCGCCCAATCCGGTAGTGCGTCAGTTTGAAATTACTGCGCGAAATTCGCTAAGCAGCATCGCTGGGTGTAGGGTGCCTTTGTCGTTCGCACCCAACCGAGGCAAACGGACGCTAGAAAGTCATCTCAGGTGCTTTCGCCCGAACAAGGGAGGAGAGCGTTATGCCTTTCTCAAAATTCAGCAGCCGGTTCACGTCTGAAGATCTGAATCTTCTCCAGAAGGTATTCGACCAGCTCTGCCAAGAGCGTCGGCTGCCTCTTAAGGATAGGGACCAGAGGGAACGGCTCGCCTTGCAAGTCATAGCAGCTTTCGAGGGCGGCTTCACCAATAGATTGCGCTGTCCCCGCTGATATAGATCACGGGCATCATCGCATTGGCTTGCCGCACATGCCGTGCAATGTCCAACCGGAGATGCCGTCACCGAGTCGGATGTCCGAGATCAAAGCGTTGAACGATCCGGGGGCGGCATCAAAGGCTGACAGGGCTTGCGCAGCGCTAGTCACACCCACAACTTTGAAGCCAGATTCTTCAAGCCCGCCTTCGAGGTCGAGCAATATCAGTGGTTCGTCTTCAACGACCAGAACCAACCCATTCATCATTAAAAATCGTTCCCCTCTGGCGTCGCCAACGCGCGGAGGGCTTTTCAGTTCCGTCTAAAATAATAAGTTGTCAGACAAATGCCGTAGCGGCGACCAGGATGATCCCGATAGCCGCCGAAGTCATGACGACGACCATCGCTATCTCGAACGTGCCGCCGCCGTTCCCTACGCGTCCTGCCATTTTGGCGCTCCCCAGTCGTTCCCGACCTTTTTTGTTTTTCCCTTCCCCAAGCAAAGACCAAAAGCGGCATGCGGCGGAATCACCTATGTTAATGGCGAGTAAAAATGCCTCGGTAGGCGCTAGGCGCTACCCAGCCGCAGGGGAATGACCGGCGCGACCCGGGGGTTCATTGGGGGATGCAGGCCCGCACCGGTCACTGCGGGTTGATCGGACGTCCCTCCCCGCATTGCCTAAAATATTGTATATTAGCAATTGCGCAACTAAGCTTTTTGGCGCTGTCCAGCTGTAGCCTGTGGAAACCGGGTATCGCGGCGATTTCACTTCGAGTCACATTAGGAATCGCTCAGGTTGTGTTACGTTAGATGAATCGAATCCATAGGTTGTAACCGAGAGCCAAAGACCGGCCACCCTATTTGTCATGAGGATCAACAACTTAATGGCAACTTCACCTCGACTTCCGGCCACCCCTAAACAGCTCCCGCTTGACCTTGGAATTGAGGTTGAAAAGGACGTAAACGGCATCGAAATGGGCGTGCTTGAAAACGGCATGGCCTATCTCACGCAACGCGGCCTTTCCGCCATCTGTGGCGCGGCGCGATCTACTATTCAGGAAATTACAAAGGAGTTGGAAAAAACAATTTCGGCCTTGATCCCCAGCGCGGCCGATCGCTTTATTTTTCAGAATATCTCAGGCAAGCCGGTTACGACGAACCGACGCTCTACATGGAGATACAGCATAAGGGTTCCACCCATTATGCCTATCCCGAAGTCGTATGCATGGCTTTCATTGAATTCTTCGCCTTCGAGGCGCAAAGGACAAATGACACGGCCATCCTGAACTTCCGCTGCCGCGGTGGGCGATGATGGCGTCCAGTTCCCGAGCGACGCGGGCGCCCGACAGCGACTTATCCGCGACCAGCGCCAGGAATTCCCGCGTGAAGTCGTCGACGACGACCAGAACCCGGAACCGTCGTCCGTCCGTGAAGGCATCGCTGACGAAATCCAGGCTCCAGCGCTCGTTCATCCGGCCCGGCGCGATCATCGGCCTTCTCGTTCCCAAGGCCCGCTTGCGGCCGCCACGCTTGCGGACCTGGAGCTTCTCCTCCCGATAAAGCCGCCGCAGCTTGTTCTGGTTCATCACGATCCCTTGCCGTTCAAGCATGATGTGGATGCGCCGGTAGCCAAAGCGGCGGCGCTCGGCAGCCACCGTCTTCGTCGCGGCTCGAACGATGGCATCGTCCGGCCGGATGCTTGTGTAGCGAACGCTCGAGCGATCGACGAAAAGAGCCTTGCACAGCCGACGCTGGCTCACCCCATGCCGCTCGCAGGCATGGACCACAGCGCATCGCTTGGCATCGGGCGTCACCATTTTCTCGCGGCGACATCCTTCAGGATGGCATTGTCCAGCATCTGCTCGGCCAGCAGCTTCTTCAATTTGACGTTCTCCTCCTCCAAAGCCTTCAGCTTGCGGGCGTCGGAAACGTCCATGCCACCAAACTTGGCCTTGTATTTGTAGAAGGTTGCTTCCGAGATCCCGTGCTTGCGGCAGACATCGGCGGTCTTCACTCCCGCCTCCTGCTCCTTCAAAATCGCGATGACTTGTTCTTCCGTGAACCGTGAACGCTTCATTCGTCCGTCTCCTTGAGCGGAACGGACTCTACCAAAAACTGGAGGAGCTTCAGGGTCTCAGGTCAGGTCATAGCACGAATGTCCCATTTCGTTTCTCCTTCGGCCATGATTGGCCACCGGAGAAACGCCAGTAGACGGTTGCGGGCCGCAAGCGGACCGCCAGCTCGAGGCAGCGAGATCTATAAAGCTGACGTACAGTTCTGCATGAGCAGCATCCTGATGTGACCACAACAGCGGACGTTCGGACGGACTTGGCTTGTGACGGACCAAAGCTGACATTACTAGCTCGCACAAAAGGGACGACCCTGCATCCCATTTGCGATATAATGCCCGACAAAGCCTCTACCGCCTGGGAGAAGGCA
>NZ_VFTI01000035.1:0-66864 GCF_006439515.1 Mesorhizobium sp. B3-2-1
CGTCACGGTGGCGCGGGACCAACGCCCAATCAGCTCCTAAACTGATTCAACGCAATCGTGAGGTTGCCTGATGAGCGCCAGCGCACTCACCATTTCCGGCGTCGACAAGTTCTACGGCCCGATCGACAGGGGCGTTCACGCCGTCAAGAACCTTACGATGGAGATCGGCAAGGGCGAGATCGTTGCGCTGCTCGGCTCGTCGGGCTGCGGCAAGACCTCGACGCTGCGCATGATTGCCGGCTTCGAGGAGGTCTCGCGCGGCACGATCGCGGTCGCCGGCCGCAAGGTACACACCTTGCCGCCGGTCAGACGC
Organism: Mesorhizobium sp. B3-2-1; assembly: GCF_006439515.1. Classification (NCBI taxonomy): domain Bacteria; kingdom Pseudomonadati; phylum Pseudomonadota; class Alphaproteobacteria; order Hyphomicrobiales; family Phyllobacteriaceae; genus Mesorhizobium; species Mesorhizobium sp. B3-2-1. The sequence continues at coordinate 314 of NZ_VFTI01000035.1, forward strand.
AATGTGGCGATGGCCTTCGAGGGCTACTCGCTCTATCCCCCGCTGACCGTGCGCGAGAACATGGCCTTTGCCCTCAAGGCCGCCCGGCTGCCCAGGAGCGAGGTCGACGCCAAGGTCGCCAGCATCGCCAAACTGCTGGAGATCGAAGACATACTGGAGCGCTATCCCAGTTCCATTTCGGGCGGCCAGCAGCAGCGTGCCAGTCTCGGCCGGGCGCTCATCCGCGAGGCCGACCTGCATCTGCTCGACGAGCCGATGGGGCAACTCGAGCCGCAGCTTCGCGCCGTGCTGCGCGGCCGTATCAAGCACTTCATCAAGGAGCGCGGCCTGACCGCGATCCTGGTCACCCATGATCAGACCGAGGCCAATGCGCTTGCCGACCGCATCGCGGTGATGGAAGGCGGCGTGCTGCAGCAGTTCGACACTCCCGACAGGATCAAGGAGCGTCCGGCGAACCTGTTCACCGGCACCTTCGTCGGCGAGCCGCCGATGAACGTCTTCGAGGCCTTTGTCGGGACCGCCGCCGGCCGCATCAATCTCAGGCTGCCCGATGGGCTGTCGCTCGACTACGACAAGGACGCTTTCAGCGCTCCGGTGCGCGACCAGCTGCTCAGCCGCGAACGGGTGGTCATCGGCATCAGGCCCTACGCGGTCCGGCGCTCGAAGGAAGGTGTTCCGGCCAGGGTCTCGGCCAACCAGTGGCTCGGCGACCAGACCCATATCGCCGCCGATTTCGCCGGCGGCTCGCTGGTTCTGGTGGAGCATGACCGCACCCGGCTCGACCTCGGCGCGCCTATCAATGTCAGCATCGATCCGAAAAACCTGCACGTCTTCGACCAGGCGAGCGGCAAGGCCATCTCGCACGGCATGGAGCTCGCGTGATGCGCGACATACTGATCGGCATCGATGCCGGCACCTCCGTCATCAAATCCATCGCCTTCGACACGGCGGGCCGCCAGATCGCGGCCGCGGCAACGCCGAACCATTATGAGACGCTGCCGGGCGGCGGCGCCGAACAGGATCTGGCGCGCACATGGGCCGATGCCGCCACGACCCTGCGCCAGCTTGCCGACAAGGTGCCCGATCTCGCCAGCCGGACCGTCGCCATCGCGGTGACCGGGCAGGGCGACGGTACTTGGCTGATCGATGGCAAGGGCGAGCCGGTGGCCAAGGGATGGCTCTGGCTCGATGCGCGCGCCGCCGGCGTCGTCGAGGAGATCCGCGCGCGGCCCGATGACCGGCTGCGCTTCGAGAAGACCGGCAGCGGGCTTGCCGCCTGCCAGCAAGGCTCGCAGTTCGTCTTCATGAAGCGCACCATGCCCGAAATGCTCGGCAGGGCTGCCACCGCGTTCCACTGCAAGGACTGGCTCTATTTCAAGCTGACCGGCGAGCGCGCCACCGATCCGTCCGAAGGCACCTTCACCTTCGGCGACTTCCGCACCCGTGACTACAGCGACGAGGTGCTCGACGTGCTCGGCGTCGCCGATCTCAGGCACCTGCTGCCGCCGATTGTCGATGGCACGAGGCACAGCACCGGACTGTCGCCGGCCGCCGCCGCCGTCACCGGCATGCTTGCTGGTACACCCGTCGTGCTCGGCTATGTCGATGTCGTCTGCACCGCGCTCGGCGCCGGCCTCCTCGACCGCGAGCGCAAGCCCGGCTGCTCGATCATCGGCTCCACGGGGATGCATATGCGGCTGGCCGAGACGCCCGACGATGTGCAGCTCAACGAAGCGGCGACCGGCTACACCATGGCGATGCCGGCGCCCGGCGTGTTCGCGCAGATGCAGTCCAACATGGCCGCGACGCTCAACATCGACTGGGTGCTTGGGCTTGCCTCGGGCATTCTCGCCTCGCAAGGCATAACCCGCAGCAATGGCGAGATGATCGCCCTGGTCGATGCCTGGATCGCGGCATCGCAGCCGGCAACGCTGCTCTATCAGCCCTACGTATCGGAAGCCGGCGAGCGCGGGCCGTTCGTCGATGCCAATGCCAGGGCGGGCTTCGTCGGCATTTCCTCGCGCCACGGCTATGCCGATCTGGTGCGCGCCGTCTTCGAAGGCTTGGCGTTCGCGGCGCGCGACTGCTACGCCGCCCTGGGTCCGCTGCCACGCGAAATCCGCCTGACCGGCGGGGCCGCCCGAAGCCCGGCGCTGCGCAAGATCCTGGGCGCGGCCATCGGTGCCGACACGCGCACCAGCGCGCGCGAGGAGGCCGGCGCCGCCGGTGCGGCGATGATCGCCGCGGTCTGCGTCGGTCAATACGCCTCGATGGACGAATGCGTCGGCGAATGGGTGACGCCGCTGCTCGGCGAGGCCGAACCCAGCGACCCGGACCTTGCCGCGATCTACGACAGGATGGCCCCGTCCTACATGCTGGCGCATCAGGCCCTGCGGCCGGTTTGGCGTGCCATGGCGACATCGCAGGAAAATTGAGAAGTCGAGTATGCCCAGGAAAATAGCGATCATTGGCGACAACTTCATGCTGCCGGAGGTGTTTCGCGCCAAAATCGAGAACGTCGTCAGTGGCGGCCTCGATATCAGGACCTTGCAGACGGCCTGGCCCGACGAGCCGATGGAGTTCGGCGATCCGGCGCTCGGCCTCGACAAGGTCAAGGAATATTTCGGCCATCCCGACGAGGTCGTCGACTTCATCGGCGATGCCGAAATCCTCGTTACTCAGCTTGCGCCCCTGTCGGAAGGCATGATGCGGCGCCTGCCGGGGCTCAAGCTGGTCGCTGTCTCGCGCGGCGGCCCGATCAACATCGACATGGAAGCGGCCAGGGCGAACGGCATCACCGTGGTCAACGTGCCCGGCCGCAACGCCACCGCCGTGGCCGAGTTCACCATCGGCGCGATCCTTACCGAGACGCGGCTGATCCGGGTCGGTCACGAGGCCCTGCGCAAGGGGGAATGGCGCGGCGATCTCTACCGCGCCGACCGCACCGGTCGCGAACTCGGTGAAATGACAGTCGGCGTCGTCGGCTATGGCAATATCGGCACGAAAGTGGTGCGCCTGCTGCGTGCCTTCGGCTGCCATGTCCTGGTCAGCGACCCCTATGTGCAGTTGAGCGCCGAGGACCGCAACGCCGGCGTCGAACTGGTTGCGCTCGACGATCTCCTGTCGCGCTCCGATGTGGTTACGCTGCATTCGCGGGTGACGCAGGAGACACGCGGCCTGATCGGTCAGGACACCCTCGCGCGGATGAAGCCGGGCGCGATCTTCGTCAACACCGCGCGCGGGCCGCTGGTCGACTATGACGCACTCTACGGCGCGCTGGTTTCGGGGCGGATCGCCAGCGCGATGCTGGAGACCTTCGCGGTCGAACCGGTGCCCTCGGACTGGCCGCTGCTGCAGCTTCCCAATGTGACACTGACGCCGCACATCGCCGGCGCCTCGGTGCGCACCGTGACCTATGCCGCCGAGCAGGCCGCCGAGGAGGTGCGCCGCTACCTGGCCGGCCTGCCTCCGGTCAATCCGTGCTGAGAGCGAGAGCCATGATGCGAGAGTCCGGTCGCGGGATGATGGCAAGATGAGCGTCGGCCCTGACATCGTCGATCTCTTCGTCATTGGCGGCGGCGTCAACGGCGCCGGCATCGCGCGCGATGCCGCCGGCCGCGGCCTTTCCGTCATTCTGTGCGAAAAGGACGATCTCGCCGAAGGCACCAGTTCGCGCTCGGGCAAGCTCGTGCATGGCGGTCTACGCTACCTCGAATATTACGAGTTCCGTCTGGTGCGCGAGGCGCTGATCGAGCGCGAGGTGCTGTTGGAATCGGCGCCGCACATCATCTGGCCGATGCGCTTCGTGCTGCCGCACAGCCCGGACGACCGGCCGGCATGGCTGGTGCGGCTCGGCCTCTTCCTTTACGACCATCTTGGCGGCCGCAAGCGGCTGCCCGCCACCCGCACGCTCGACCTGCGCACCGCGCCCGAGGGGGCGCCGATCAAGGACGGTTTCAAGCGCGGCTTCGAATATTCCGACTGCTGGGTCGACGATGCCCGCCTCGTCGTCATCAATGCTCTCGACGCGGCCGAACGGGGAGCGAAGGTCTTCACCCGCACCGCCTGCACCGATGCCCGCCGCGAAGGCGGCCTCTGGGTCGTCGAGATGCGCGACGTCAGGACCGGCAACAAGACCAGTGTGCGGGCTCGCGCGCTGATCAATGCCGCCGGCCCCTGGGTCAACGACATCGTCAACCGCGTTGCCGGACAGAATTCCAGGCGCAATGTCCGCCTGGTCAAGGGCAGCCATATCGTCGTGCCCAAATTCTGGGAAGGCCGGCAGGCCTATCTCGTCCAGAACAGCGACAAGCGCGTCATCTTCATCAACCCCTACCAGAACGATCTTGCCCTGATCGGCACCACCGACATTCCCTACGAAGGCCGGCCCGAAGATGTGACGGCGGACGAGAGCGAGATCGATTACCTGATCAGAGTGGTCAACCGCTATTTCAAGCGCGGCCTTGCGCGCAACGATGTGGTCTATTCCTTCTCAGGCGTCAGGCCGCTCTACGACGACAACGCCGACAATCCGAGTGCGGTGACCCGCGACTATATTTTCGAACTCGACGCGCCGGACGCGCAGGCGCCGCTGCTCTCCGTCTTCGGCGGCAAGATCACCACCTTCCGCAAACTGGCCGAGCACGCGCTGGACAGGATCGCGCCGTTCTTTCCGAAGATGGGCAAACCATGGACCGCGAAGGCGCATCTGCCCGGCGGCGACATCGCCAATGCCGACTTCGAACAGTTTCTCGGCGACCTCGCGAACGAGTATCCGTGGATGCCCGCGTCGCTGCTGAAGCATTACGGCCGGCTCTACGGCACCAGGACGCGGTCCGTGGTCGGCGGCGCCCATTCGCTTGCCGCACTGGGGCGGTGCTTCGGCGGGGATTTCTTCGAGCGCGAGGCGAACTACCTCTTCGAACAGGAATGGGCGCAAGACGCGGCCGACATTCTCGAACGGCGCACCAAGCATGGCCTGCATCTGTCCGCCGAGGAGAAGTCGGCCTTCGAGCATTGGTGCGCGAACCGGCAGGCGAGGGCAGGCTGATGGCGCTCATTGGCCCTATTCGGCGACTGCGTTGAAGGGATCGCGACCTTGGCCTTCACGCTCTCCCTCAACACCAATCCGCTGGTCAACCGCTTCGCGGAGCCGGACGATGTGATCGACACCATCGCCTACGGCATCGGCATCAGGGACATTCAGCTCACACATGAATTCGTCAATCCGGGCTGGCCGGCGGCGACGATCGTCAAATTCATCCGCCTGTTCCGTAATGCCTTGGACCGCACCGGCGTGCGTGTGACGTCGGGGATGACTGGCCCCTACGGCCGGCTCAACCATTTCGGCCACCCCGATGCCGATGTGCGCCGTTACTATGTCGACTGGTTCAAGACCTTTGCCGATATCTCGGCCGAACTTGGCGCCGGCGGCATGGGCACGCAGTTCGCCATCTTCACGCATCGCGACTATGACGACCCCGCCCGCCGCGCCAGGCTGTTCGACATCGCGCTGGACTGCTGGCGAGAGGTCGCCGAACACGCCCGGGCGGCAGGCCTGAGCTACCTGTTCTGGGAGCCGATGTCGGTCGGTCGCGAGTTCGGCCACACGATCGAGAATTGCCGGATGCTCCAGGATGCGATCGATGCTGCCGGCATGGCTATTCCGCTGGAGATGATGGTCGACATCGACCATGGCGACGTGACCTCCGCCAACCCGGCCGACATCGATCCCTATGCCTGGGCCGAGGCCTTCCCCCTGAAGTCACCGATCATCCACATCAAGCAATCGTCGATGAACAAGGGCGGCCACTGGCCGTTCACGTCATCCCACAACAAGGACGGCCGCATCACGCCTGAGAAGCTGCTGGAGACCGTGCGGCGAGGCGGCGGCACCGACAACGAGATCTGCCTCGAACTGTCGTTCCGCGAGCGCGAGCCGGTCGACCATCAGGTGGTCGCCATGATCCGCGAGTCGGTCGACTACTGGGCGCCGTTCATCGAGACCGGCAGGCCTGGCCTGCTGCCGAAAGCCGGATAGAAATCGGACAGGAGCCGATGCGGCTCCTGTCCATGAAATGCAACGGGGAGCGAACTCAGGCGAATTTCGGATCGAGGCTGCCCGACTTGTAGCGCTTGGCCATTTCCGAGACCGGCAGCGGCTTGATCTTCGGCGCATTGCCGGCGGTGCCGAATTGCTCGAAGCGCTCCTTGCAGAGCTTCCTCATCGCCGCCATCGCCGGCGTCAGGTATTTGCGCGGATCGAACTCGCTTGGGTTTTCGGTCAGCACCTTGCGGATCGCGCCGGTCAACGCCATGCGGTTGTCGGTGTCGATGTTGATCTTGCGCACGCCATGCTTGATGCCGCGCTGGATCTCTTCTACCGGCACGCCCCAGGTCGGCTTCATCTGGCCGCCATATTTGTTGATGATCTCCTGCAGGTCCTCCGGCACCGACGACGAGCCGTGCATCACCAGATGCATGTTCGGCAGCCGGCGGTGGATCTCCTCGATGACGTTCATGGCGAGAACCGCGCCGTCGGGCTTGCGCGAGAATTTATAGGCGCCGTGGCTGGTGCCCATGGCCACCGCCAGCGCATCGACATGGGTGTCGCGCACGAACTGTTCGGCCTGCACCGGATCGGTCAAGAGCTGGTCGTGGCTGATCGCGCCTTCGACGCCATGGCCGTCTTCCTGCTCACCGCCGCCGCTCTCCAGCGAACCCAGAACGCCGATCTCGCCTTCCACCGAGACGCCGCCCCAATGCGCCATGTCGACGACGCGCCGCGTGATGCCGGAATTATAGGCATAGTCGGCCGGCGACTTGCCGTCCTCCTTGAGCGAGCCGTCCATCATCACCGAGGTGAAGCCGTGCTGGATGGCGGTGACGCAGGTGGCTTCGTTGTTGCCATGGTCGAGATGCATGCAGACCGGGATGTCTGGGTGGATTTCCACCAGGGCGTCGATCAGCTTGGCCAGCACCACGTCATTGGCGTAGGCGCGCGCACCGCGGCTTGCCTGCAGGATGACCGGTGACTTGGTCTCCTCCGCGGCCTCCATGATGGCGAGGCCTTGTTCCATGTTGTTCATGTTGAAGGCCGGCACGCCATAGCCATATTCGGCGGCGTGATCGAGCAATTGTCTCAGTGTGATGCGAGCCAACGATTAGTCTCCCGTATCTGGTTTCAAACCTGTGGTTGCGGGCTGTCCGCGCATCGTTCAGCCCACCGATGCTTCTGGCCGGAATTCTGCGCAACCGCAACCGTGACAGAGGGTCCCGGCTGCAATTCTTGTTACAGCGTCGCGATAGAAGGCGGCGAGATATCCCACAGAAATGTCTCATTATCACAAAAATTATGATACTTCTGCGATGGTATCTGTTATATCTGGGCTCGATCAAAGAGCCAGGCTTCTGCGTTGGCGGGTCGGCGAGAATGAAGAGCGACAACAGACGGCAAGGCATCATGGACTTCCTGATGGACGCCGGCGCGGCAAGCGTCGACGACCTCGCTTCGCGTTTTGGCGTCTCCAGGATGACCGTGCACCGGGACCTCGACGAACTCGAGGAGAGCGGCTTCCTGCGCAAGGTGCGCGGCGGCGCGTCGATCCAGCCGAGCAGCCTCTTCGAAAGCGATTTCCGCTACCGGCAGAAGCAGGCGATCGGGGAAAAGCAGCGCCTGGCGGCTGCGGCCGTGGCCATGATCGAGCCTGGCCAGACGGTCGTCATCGACGACGGTTCGACGGCGGGCGGCATCGCGCGTCATCTCACCGATCTCAGGCCGCTGACGGTGATCACCAACAACCTCGCCGTCATCCAGGATCTGGCCGGTGCCGGAGGCATCAACCTGATCGCGCTTGGCGGCCAGTACTCGAAGAAATTCCATGGCTTCTTCGGCCTGCTCGCGGAGGCTTCGCTGAGATCGCTGCACGCCGACGTCGCCTTCCTGTCCTCATCCGCCATCCACGGCGCGGCCGCCTTCCATCAGGACCAGGAAGTGGTGCAGGCCAAGCGGCTGATGATGGCCGCGGCGACACGCAAATATCTGCTCGTCGATCACGGCAAGTTTGGCCGCAGCGCGCTGCATTTCCTGACCGATCTCAAGGCATTCGACGCCGTCTTCACCGGGCGCGAGCCGGAGCTCGGGATGCGCGCGACGCTGGATGCGGCCGGGGTTTCGCTGACGGTCGTCGCCGACAAGGATTGAGGGTCAAGGAGAGTACGCGTGGTTTACTGGGTCGGTACAAGCTGGAAGATGAACAAGACGCTCGCCGAGGCGCTTGATTTTGCCGGGGCGCTGGCCGGCTTCGTGCCGGGTTTCGACGATCGCATCCAGCCTTTCGTCATCCCGCCCTTCACGGCGGTGCGCGAGGTCAGGCAGGCGCTGTCGGCAACGCGCATCAAGGTCGGCGCGCAGAACGTGCATTGGGCCGATGCCGGCGCCTGGACCGGCGAGATCTCGCCGGTGATGCTGAACGACTGCGGCCTCGACCTGGTCGAACTCGGCCATAGCGAACGGCGCGAGCATTTCGGCGAGACCGATCGCACGGTCGGGCTGAAGACGGCGGCGGCGGTCAAGCATGGACTGATACCGCTGGTCTGTGTCGGCGAGACGCTGGCCGAGCGCGAAAGCGGCAAGGCCGATGCGGTGCTGACCAGCCAGGTCGAGGGTGCATTGCAATTCCTCGAAGGCGAGGCGAGGGGAGCAAAAATCCTGTTCGCCTACGAGCCGGTCTGGGCGATCGGCGACAAGGGCATTCCGGCCAGCTCCGACTATGCCGACAAGCAGCAGGCGCTGATCAAGAAGATCGCTGCCGGCCTGCTGCCGTCCATGCCGCCGGTGCTCTATGGCGGCAGCGTCAACCCTGGCAATGCCGCGGAACTGATCGGCCGACCCAACATCGATGGCCTGTTCATCGGCCGCTCCGCCTGGCAGGCCGAAGGCTACATCGACATCCTGCGCCGGGCCTCGGCGGCAATCTGAACCAAACGAACTGGAAAGGACAAAAAATGAAGATAGCCATCGGAGCCGACAGCGCCGGCAAGCCGCTGCTCGACATCATCGCCGCGCATCTGGCAACCAAGCCCGGCCTCACCGTCAGCGACCTCAGCCAGGCCGGCTTCTACGCCGACCTGTCGCAGAAGCTTGCCCAGACGATCGTCGAAGGCGAGAACGACCGCGGCATCCTGTTCTGCGGCACCGGCATCGGCGTCTCGATCTCGGCCAACAAGGTGCCGGGCATCCGCGCCGCGCTCACCCACGACACCTATTCGGCCGAGCGCGCGGCGAAATCCAACAACGCCCAGATCATCACCATGGGCGCCCGCGTCATCGGCCCGGAATTGGCCAAGGCCATCGTAGATACGTGGCTGGCCTCGGAGTTCGACGAGAAGGGGCCATCGGCCGGCAACGTCCAGGCGATCAACAAGCTCGACGCGGCGAAGAGCTAAGCGAGACTGTCGCGCATAGCGCCGATGACGGTGACGGTCGATGCAGCTCCCGGATCCATGTGGCCAAGCGAACGCTCGCCAAGCCGTGACGAACGGCCTTTGGCGGCGATCATGTCCTTTGTCGCTTCCGCGCCGCGCTCGGCGGCAGCAAGGGCTGCCTCAAGGCTTTCCGGCAAAGGCTTGCCGGCCGCATTTGCAGCGCCAGCCGCGTCTGCCGCCGGTTGCCAGGCATCGACCATCGTCTTTTCGCCGATCTCTGCCTTGCCGCGATCCTTGATGCCTTGCGCCATCGCCTGCAGCAGCGTGATGAATTCGGCATCCGCCAGCGTCGCCTTGCCCTTGACGGCGGCGCCGGCGCGCATGAAGGCCGTGGCATAGAGCGGGCCGCAGGACGCGCCGACGGCATTGAGAAACGATTTCGCCGCAGTGTTGAGGAGCGTGGTCGGTTCGGTCGCCGTAAGGTCGAGCGATGCCAGCGCATCGCGCACGGCGTTGAATCCGAGCGCCATCGCAATGCCGTGGTCGGCGTCGCCGATGACGCCGTCGAGCTGGCAAAGCCGGTCCCTATCTGCCTCGATCGCGATCGCGATCGCGTCGAACATTCTCTTCAGGTCGGAGACGCCGATCGTCATGGAGCGCTCCTCAGCCGGCACGGAACATGGCGCAGTCGCAGGGGTGGTCGAGCATCGCCTGCAATTCTTCGTCGAGATGGAACAGCGTCACGGAAGCGCCGGCCATTTCCAGCGACGTGCAATAATTGCCGACCCAGGTCGCATGAATGGAAACGCCGATTGCGTCCAATCTCTGCTTGACCCGGCGGTTCATGATGTAGAGCTCCATCAGCGGCGTCGATCCCAGCGAATTGACCAGCACCGCGACCTTGTCGCCGCGCTCCGGCGCCATCTCGGCGAAAATCTTGTCGAGCATCTCGTCGGTGATCTGATCGGCGGTTCCGAGCTTGCCGCGCGCAATGCCGGGTTCGCCATGGATGCCCATGCCGATCTCCATCTCGTCGGCGCCGATCTCGAAATTCGGCCGCCGCGTCTGCGGCAGCGAGCAGGGCGACAGCGCCACGCCCATGGTGAAGGTGCGGTCGTTTGCCTTGCGCGCGACGCGTTCGCATTCGTCGAGGGAGAGCATGAGATCGCAGGCGGCACCGGCCGCCTTGAAGATGAAGAAATTGCCGGCGACACCCCGGCGCTTCTGCCGCTGGTCGAGCGGTGCCGAGGCGACGTCGTCGGTGGTGAGCACGGTGCGCACCTCGACGTCGTCCATGCCGGCCATCTCGGCCGCCATGTCGAAATTCATAACGTCGCCGGCATAGTTGCCGTACATGAACAGGACACCGGCGCCGCCGCTGACCGCCTTGGCGCATTCCAGGATCGGATCCGGTGGTGGCGAGGCAAAGACGTTGCCGATGGCCGCTGCGTCCGCCAGCCCCTTGCCGACAAAGCCGAGAAAGGTGGGCTCGTGGCCGGAGCCGCCGCCGATCACCAGCCCGACCTTGCCGGGCCGTGGTCCGTCGCGGGCGATGATCGAGCGCGGGCTGCCGTCCACGCTTGCGAGATGGCGAGGATGCGCGGCCAGTATCCCTTCGAGCATTTCGTCGACGGCGCGGTTGCCGTCATTGATGATCTTCTTGGTCTGCACCAGCATCCTCCCGAACTCGGCATGTTCCTGGAAACGTGTCGCGCTGAAACGAATTAACGCGACGCGTTTCCAGGTCTTTTTCTATGCACGTCCTTATCCCAAAACCACTGCGCGATTTTGGGCGACGTGCATCCGATACTACCGGCTGTCATCGGGATTTCCACCCGGCTTCGGTACTTCAGGCCGCGATCTTTTCCCGCGCTGCGAGAATCTCCACGCATGCCTTGGCCGCCTCTTTGCCCTTGACCGTGAAGTGCTCGAAGAAGAAGCGGTGATGCTCGGCGCTGTCGTGAAAATTGTGCGGCGTGAGCACCGCCGAAAGGATCGGCACGCCGGTCGAAAGCTGCACGTTCATCATGCCGTCGATGACGGCGCCGGCGACGAAGTCGTGCCGGTAGATGCCGCCATTGACGACGAAAGCCGTGCCGAGGATCGCCGCGTAGCGACCGGTCCCGGCGAGCGTCTTGGCGTGCAGCGGAATCTCGTAGGCGCCGGGCACGTCGAAGACGTCGACGGCAAAGCGTCCGCCGCCGATCTCGGCCAGCTCCGCCTCGAAGGCTTGCACGCACTGGTCGACGATGTCGGCATGCCAGCGCGCCCTGATGACGGCGACACGGATCGTTTCAAAGTCTTTGTGGGAATGCTGATTCATGGGTCCATCCTTCCGTTTCGAACCAGAATCAGGACGCACGATACGAAATCCGGCCCGCCGGGGCGGTCCGTTTTCCGTTTCGTTCTCTTTCATCCGGACTCTAACCGTCGGCTCCGGAATCACACCGGATCTGCTGACCTTTCCGATGCCGGAAAGCGCTCGCGGGCTTCGGCCGAAACCGTTACCGCCGGTGGGGACTTTCACCCCGCCCTGAGAACATTAACGGCTCTGTATGGAAGGGTAGGGGTGCCGCTGTCAACCGCGCCAGCGGCCGGTGGCCAACCACATTCCGTCGACTGGAGCAACGCGATGCGAGGCTGGCTCTACCGGGTGCGCCATGCTGCAGCCGCGGCGGCAACCAGCATCAGCACCGCCGCGACCATCGCACATGTGGCAAAGCCGAAGCCGGAATAGAGCGGCCCGAAGCCGGTGGTGCCGACGAACACTGCGAGGTAGGTCACCGCGCTGTTCAGGCCCATGATCGTGCCCCGCCGTGACGGATCGAGCGCCGACAGGCGCATCACCAGCACGTTCAACCCGAAATGATTGGCAAGCCCCCAGGCCGCTACCATGGCGAGGGTGAGACCGTAGCTGTCGCTGGTCGCGGCAATCGCTACATAGACGATGGCGACGAGAAGATAGGCGAAAGGCATGACGCGTCCGGCGCCCAGGCGATCGATGATGCCGTCGAAGAGCGCCGCCGCGCCGAACCCCACCCCATAGGCAAGCGCGGCAAGCCCGTTGGCGCTGACCGGCTCTCCCAGGCCGACATGAAGGTGGTCGCCGAGGTAGCCATAGACGCCGTAGAAGGCGGTCATGAATGCCGCACAGGCGACCAGCAGCGGGATGATGCCAGGCGTGCTCAGCGCCTCCATCGGGGCTGGCGCAGGCCCGGCTTTTCTGGCGTCGCTGAGCGAGGTCATTGTCAGTCCCGCCCAAGCGAGAGCAGCAAGCAGCGCCACGGCCGCGAAGACGGCGCGCCAGTGCACGAGATCGGCAAGCACCGCCGACAGGGAAACGCCGGCCACCATGCTGAGCGTCCATCCGGTCAGCACCACGCCGATCGTGCCGCTTTCGCGCCCGGGCGGAGCGATGGCCGCGGCACTGGCGTAGATCGCCGGCATGGCGACGCCGGCGGCAATGCCGGCGACAAGCTGCGCGGCAACCAGCGCGCTCACCGTCGGCGCGGCCGCGCTGGCGACCAAGGCCAATGCCAGCAACAGCAAGGCCGCCTGCAGCATCCGGCGCGCGCCGACCCGGTCGATATGGCGTGCCAGGAACAGGGCGCTCGCCGATGTGCCGAGGCCGAAGGCCGCCGCCGCCATCATCACCATCGGAACGCTGGTCGCGAACGATACGGCCACCGCCGGAGCGATCGGGCCCAGCACCAGCGAATTCGAGCCGATCACGGCGATGCATCCGGTCAGCAGATAGGCAAGGCCCGGGATGGGCGGCCTGGTATCCGCGCCCAAGGCTGCAGCTTGATCGTTGTTCGACATATCATCATAATGGCCGTATTAAATTCCGTGACAATCGGGAATGTCGATATGGATGAAGAAACAGATGGTATTCCGCGGAACAGGCCGGCGGCCCGGGATCTCGACGCGATCGACCGAAAAATATTAGGTGTTCTGGTCGACGACGCGACGGTCAGCTATGCCGAACTCGGCGATCGCGTCGGCCTGTCGCCGCCGGCCGCGCATGAGCGCGTCAAGCGGCTTCGGCGCAGCGGCGCCATCCGCAACACGGCCGCCATCATCGATCCCAACGCGGTGAGAAAGCCGCTGCTCGCCTTCGTTCACATCGACACCAGTGGCTGGGGCAAGACCCCTGAACTGATGGCGATCTCGGAATACCCCGAAGTCGAGGAGATCCACACCGTCGCCGGCGATACATGCGTGTTGCTCAAGGTGCGCACCGAGGACACCAAGGCGCTCGAAGGATTGCTGTTGCGTCTCTACGAGACACCCGGCGTCACCTCGACACGCAGCTACGTGGTTCTGGCGACCTACCTCGAACGGCCGGTGCAGCCCGGCATCACCGCGCAGTGGCCGACTCCGAAGCACATGGGCAAGCCGCTGTACTGAAGCAATTCCAGGAAAAATGTGCAGCGGGTTTCCATCCGGAATCGCGCCGAGACGGTCTAGCTCCCCAGCCGGATCGTCTCGAAATAGGCGTCGGTGCCGACCTGGCCGCCTTTCAGTGCGATCTCCAGGCCATCGATCGCACCGCTGCCATGGGCGACGCAGAGCGGCGACCCCGGCGATTGCGGCAACGGCATGCGCACGGTCAGCGCGTCGATGGCCAATTGTCCGAGCGCGTGGCTGGACGTGTCGCCACCGGCGATCACCGCGCGCTCGAGTTTCTGCTCGGCGATCAGACGGCGCAGGATGGTCCCCAGCGCCCGCCCGAGCGTGTTCCGGGCGCCGTCGATGCGGTCGATCTCGGCGCCGCGATCGGCCTGTGGACCAAGCGCTGTGTAGAGGATGACGCTGCGGCCCTTGGCCAGGCTCGCCAGCCCGGCCGCGACTGCCTGCTCGATCGCTTCGCGGGCGCCTTCGCGGACCAGTCGCATTGCATCCATCTCGACGCCGTCGAACCCGCGGGCAAGCGCGTGGCGAATCTGTTTTTCCGTGGTCGGGGAGACGCTGCCCGACACCACGGCGAGCCGATCCACCGGACCGGGCGGTGCAAATGCCGCATGCCCCGACACGATGCCTTTGGCGGCCCACTCGGCAAGCAAGGCATATTCGGCGCCGGAAGATCCGACGACGAAACCATGGCCTTTCTCGTGAATGCGCCAGAGCTGTTCGCCGACCCGTTTCTGCGTCTGGGGGCTATCGACATCGAACAGGACGATGTCCTTGTCCTGCAGGATTTGGTCGACCGTTCGCGCGAGATCGGGAGCCTGCAGGGTCGCCAGGTCGACCAGGCCGGAACCGAGGCTGGTCTGGCGCGAAAGGTGAACGAGCAGGTCGGCCTCGTCCATCGGCGTCACCGGATGCCTGCTCATCACCGGGTGCCGGTCGATGCGGAAATACGCGCCACGGAATGCCGCGAAGAGATGGCCGAAGGCGGTGTAGCGCTTGAGTTGCGGCGCCCCGACCACCATCGGTACGCTTGCCCCGCCGAAGATGCGCCTGCCGATCTCGGTGGCGCGGCCGATGCTGCCGACCGCCGGGCTGGAATCGAAGGTCGAACAGATCTTGTAGTGGCACACAGCCGCCCCGAGGCCCTTCAGCCATTCGAAGGCCGGCGTCAGGTTTTCCTCCATCCATTGCGGCGTTTCGCTTCGGCTGGTGCCCGCCAACCCGACCGCGCGGCAATGCGAAAACCGTGCCAGCAAGGAAGGGTCGGGCCGGCGCATGAACAGGACGGTCGGCACGCCGCTCAGTTCGAGCGCCTCCATGACGTCGGTCGAGCCGGTAAGATCGTCGCCGTAGTAACTGAGGAGCAGGTTTTGCACGGCCATGCTCATGCTGCCTTGCCGTCGCCGAACTTTTCAATCGATCGGGCCAGTTCGATGTGATCGCGGGCATAGTCCGCAAGCGCAATGCCCTCGACTGCGGCTTGCCAGGCTTGCAGCACGGCCCGTACGCCGGCGCCGGGCCCGTCCGGATGGCTGACGATGCCGCCGCCGCAGAGGTAGAGGAGATCGACCGTGCGGCCTGTGCGCTCATAGGTTTCTGGCGCCTGGCCGCCCCACTGGCCGGAACAGGCGACGGGCAGTGCGCAATCGTCTGGTGAGAACAGCGGCGTCGTCACAGCCTCGAAGGAACGGATGAAAGAATCGTCCGGCTCCCAATATTTCGAGCCGATGCCGTTGATCTGGAACTGATCGATGCCGAGCAGCCGCCAGAATTGCTGCCAAACCTTGAAATCCATGCCGAGGCCGGGATGGCGTGTGAGGATGTCCCAGCCATTGCGGTGCGCATGCAGCACCAGTCCGGAGCGCTTTCTCAGGTAAGCCATGCCGCCGAAGCCGATGGAGTTGATGTTGACGACAGCGCAATTGCCGCCGGCTTCGAGCACGAGATCGTGGTTGCGCATCATCTCGTCGGGATCGGCATGCGAGATGCCGAAGGCATACATCACCTTCTTGCCGGTCTTCTGCTCGTGGTCGAGGATCAATGGCATGATCGCCTTCACCCGTTCCGCGAGCGGCGAATAGGCCGGGCTCATCAGCTTCTCGTCGTCCTTGATGAAATCGACGCCGGCCTTAATCAGTTCGCCCACCATTTCGGCCGTCTCACGCGGCCTGAGCCCCAGCGCCGGCTTGACGATGGTGCCGATGATCGGGCGGTCCTCGACCCCAGTCATCTCGCGGCTGCCGGCCAAGCCGAACTGCGGGCCCGGATGGGCTCCCCGGTATTGTTCCGGCAGCTTCATGTCGATGACGCGGATGCCGGACAGGCCCCTGATCGAATAGGTGCCGCCGATGGCGATGGTCATCAGCGCCGACAGGTCGGTGCCGATGGCGTCGAACGGAAAGGCGATGTCGACGTCGGCGCGCCTGAAGGGCCCGTTGCCGGATCCCGGGAGAGACGGTTGCGCGGCATCGGGCAGGTGCCGGATCGCCAGCACGCGCGCCGCCACGCGCGCCTTCAGTTCCTCGGTCTCGCCCGGCAGCGCGACGAAGGTCCCGGTCGACTGGTCACTGGCGATCTTGGCCGCCAGCGCCTCGATGCTGCCAGAGGTTTCGATGCGATAGGTAAGCGTGATCATGGTCGGCCGGCCGCTCGAAAAGGGTTCGAAAAAAGTTTCGTCGCGCAGGAAATCTGGTATAATGAGTACATAAGTATTGCAAGAAATATCCGAGCCTCGGCATTGGAGCGACCCGCTCCAGGCGCGGGCATTCCGGTAATCCTGCCGGGAATGCTAAACAGGAACCGGGCCAGGGAGTGATTCGTCACGATGAACCGTTCGGAGCCGATCGTCCGGCGCAAACTTTCCGACGAAGTCTTTGCAAGACTGAAGCGGCTGATCACCAGCGGCGAACTGCAGCCGGGCGACGACATGCCGTCCGAGCGCGAGTTGATGGAGCGCTTCGAGGTCGGCCGGCCGGCGATCCGCGAGGCCATGCAGGCGCTGAGCAATATGGGGCTCGTCGCCATCTCGCATGGCGAGCGTGCGAAGGTGCTGCAACTGACCGCCAAGTCGATCATCAAGCAGGTCGATGGTGCGGCCAAGATCATCCTGTCCTCGTCCAGGGACACGCTGGAGCACCTGAAGACCGCGCGCATCTTCTTCGAGCGCGGCATGGTCAGGGAAGCCGCGGAAAAAGCCACATCGGAGGATGTGCAACTGCTGAAGGCGACCGTGGCCGAGCAGCGCGCCGCGCGCGGCGATTCCGAAGCCTTCATCTCCGCCGACATGAAGTTCCATACCCAGATCGCATCCATTTCAGGCAATCCGATCTATGTCGCCGTCAGCGAAGCCACGCTGGGCTGGCTGAAGGAATACCACACTGAAATGCTGATCTGGACCGGCAAGGAAAGATACACGTTGACCGAGCACGAGGAGATCATCGACCGCATCGAGCGCGGGGATGCCGACGGCGCCGAGAAGGCGATGATCAAGCACCTCGAACGCTCGCGTGCGCTCTATGTGATGAATTCCGAGAAGTAAGGCTGTTTGCCTAACCGATCTTGGTAATCGCATAGGGCGACATTATGAGATTGCCCTGGCCAAGCGCGGAAGCGTCGACCGGGACGTCGTTGGCCGTCAGGTTCGCCAGCCATACAATGGTTTCCCCTGAGGCGGAGCGGCCGGCCAGCGCCAGAACCCGCGTCTCGTCGCTCGTCGTGGCGGAAACATAGGTTAGCCCGGCCAACTCGCAAAGCCCTTCGATGGCGCGGAAGATCGGCCGCGACGTTCCTTGCGCGACGGGTTCGCCCGATTCCGCGACCACGCCGAACGGCCCGCTGAAGCTCGACAGTGTCAGCATCTCCAGTCCCGCCGGCGCGACGCGCGCGGCATAGCCGATCGTCCATGCGGCGGCGAACTGCGCGGCATGGCGGGGATCGCGGTTCGCCATGGCGATGCGCTGTCCCTGCGGATTGTCCTTGGTCGCGCCGCCATAGGGGTTCTGGCGCATGGCGATCGTCGATGGCCCGATCCGGTACGGCTTTGTCCCGAAGATCGCCCGGGTGGACCGGGTGATGAAGGGCAGCGCCTCCAGCGACTGCATGACGCTGAGATCGTCGGCGGCATGCACGATCGGACAGGTGCAGTGGATGATGAAATCGAGCTGGTCGGCCGGAACGCGCTTGCGGTTGAGCTCGGTGAAATAGCTGAACATGCCGCCGCCGAGACGGAGGCCGGGAAAGGCGCGGCGCGCCGCGGCGTAGACGTCCTCGAGCGGCGGACATGCCGGCCAGGCGCTGCCCGGCGGCGTCGACTGGCGGTCGACCGCGGGCGATACCGCGATGGCGTCGAGCCGCAGACCCGCCCGGCGTACCATATCGGCGACATCGGAAAGTTCGGCGTCGAGATCGCCGGTGCAGGCGACCACGCATTCCAGCGTCGTCGAAGCAGGATAGGCGGCGGCGAGGCGGGCATGGGCGCGCAGCGCCTCGAGGCCGTGGCCGCGCGTCGGATCGAAGTGGAAAAGCAGCTGCCGGGGACCAAGCCTTCCCAGCATCGGCAGGTCGGCAAACGCCGCCTCGACATCCTCGGGATAGATCACGATGCCGATGTCAGGCAGCTTCGAGCCGGCCTTGCCGAGTTCGACGCGGACCGGTCCGGCCGGCGCTGCCGAGGTATGCGCGTTGGCATCGCCGGTGATTTGCAGGCTGATCGTCTGGCGCAGGGGTTGTCTGGCCGGCAGCACATAGGGCCAGGGCAGCGCCAGCGGCCGCACATAGGTCTTGTAGGAGGCGTCAGACCAGTTGCGCTGGTCTTCCATCTCGAATGTGTCGCCTTCCATCCGGCATTGCGCGACAACGCCGGGCCGCACCTGATGCGTGATGGCGCGCAAATCCTTGAAGGGCTGCCAGGGGTCGATCAGATCGGGCAGTTCCGTCTCGACCACCCTGTCGTCGGTGTGCTCGACCGTCACCGGGCAGCCCGCAAGGCCGGCGATCGGATGCAGGATGCAGAAGCCGCAGCGGTTGGTTTCGAAATTGCTCTGCGGCAATGCGGTCACATCGAAGACCAACCTGCCGTCGGCGGAGCCTTCGATCGTGGCGTGGAAGACGAGCCGGCTGCCATCTGGGCCGAGGCAGCTTGCCGCGTAGCTGACGGAGAAACGGTTGTCCTTCTGGTCGATGGTGAGGTCCGTCAGGTCGGGCTCATAGGTGCCCCAGTCGCGGTCGCGCACGATATAGGCGATGGCGCGCAGCACTTCGGTGCCGCCATGGCGGATGGTGCGCAGATTGCCGTTGACCAGTTCCGCGCTCAATGCGCCCGCGCGCAGCGTGACCGGCTTGGGCTCGACCGCGCGCGTGCCGTAGAGCTGGAAAGCGTCTGGTGTCATCTCAGCAAGGCGTCGATCTGCACCGGCTCGCGGCTCGCGGCACTCGCATAGGCGGCCTCGACCAGGGCAAATGTCTTGAGATTATCCGCGCCCGAGGTCGCCGGTTCCTGGCCTGATGCAAGGCAGTCGATCCAGTGCTGCTGGATGGCGGCAACGCTTTCCTGGATGTTGTGCCAAGGCCGCGAGGCCCAGGGCAGCAGCGGCGGAGAGACATCGCTCACTCTGGTTCCGCTCTTGCCGGTGACGGTCAGCCTGTAGCTTTGCGCCAGCCGGATCGTGCCGTCGCTGCCGTCGAGTTCGATGAGCGTTTCCGGGAACGGCTCCACGGCAAGCTTCGTCGCGTAGCTGCAATCGACCACCGAGGTGGCGCCGCCGACATGGTCCATGAGCATTGTCGCGACGTCCTCGCCGGCGATGGCGAGATTGATGCGTGCGGTTCGGGCGGTCAGGCTCGACACATCGCCGAGCAGGAAGCGGGCGATGTCGAGAATATGGATGCCCAGATCCTCGATGATGAAGCGTTCGCCCGTCGCCAGATAGGGCTGGCCGGAAAACACGTCATAGCCGGAACGAAAGGAGATGCGGCCGAAGAAGGCCGTGCCGATCTCGCCGCTGTCGAGCACCGCGCGCACCGCCTGGATCGGCGACTGCCAACGAAAGTTCTCATGCACCATCAGCGGCACGCCGGCGGTTTCGCAGGCCTTCACCATCGCCTTGGCATCGCCAAGCGTTGGCGCGAACGGCTTTTGGCAGATCACGGGAACGCCGTGCGTGGCAGCCATCTCGACCAGCGCACGATGGCTGCCCACCGTGGTGGCGACGTCGACGAAGTCGAGTTTCTCCCCGGCAAACATCGCCGCTGCGTCAGTGTAGCGCCGCGCCACGCCGAACTGGTCGCCGACGATCCTGAGCCGCTCGGCATCGCGGTCGCAGATGGCGACGATCGAGGCGCCTTCGATGCCGCGCCAGGCATGCATCTGGTTGACGGCGAAGAAGCCGCAGCCGATCAGCGCTCCACTTAAGCTCGCCATGCTCAACCCGCCTTCGCCATCTGCATCAGGGTAACGCGTTGCTGCAGCCGGCGCTGCGCCTGGTCGACGACGACGGCGACGATGATGACCAGGCCCTTGATCACCATCTGCCAGAAGGAACTCACGCCCATCATCACCAGCCCGTCCGACAGGATACCGATGACGAAGGCGCCGACGATGGTGCCGCCGATCGTGCCGCGCCCGCCCGACATCGAGGTACCGCCGAGCACCGCTGCGGCAATCGCATTCAATTCGAAGCTCTCGCCGGTCGCCGGATGCGAGGCCATCAGCTCCGAGGAGATGATCAGCCCGACGATCGCGGCGCAGAAGCCGGAGAACATGTAGACGAACATCTTGACCATGTTGACGCGCACGCCCGAGATGCGCGCCGCGCGTTCATTGCCGCCGACGGCGAAGATGTGGCGGCCGAGCGGCGTGTAGCGCGCGAGATAGGCAGCCCCCAGCGCCACCACGATCAGGATCCAGATCGACACCGGCAGCCCGAGCAGCCGGCCGGCGCCGAGGAAACCGAAACCGGTGGTGCCGAGTTCCGGCTTGCCGACGAGGTTGGGAAAAGTGCGGCCGTCGGAGGACAGCAGCGCGAAACCGCGCGCGACATAGAGCACGCCGAGCGTGGCGATGAAGGGTGCGACGTTGAGCCTGGTGATCAGCAGGCCGTTGACGGCGCCGATCGCCATGCCGACCAGAAGCGTGATCAGGATGATCTCGAAGACGTTGAAATAGACGGTGTAACCGATCTGCAGGGCGATGCCGTTGAGCACGAGATAGCCGGCCACCATGCCGCATAGGCCGACGATCGAACCGACCGAAAGGTCGATGCCGCCGGTGATGATGACGAAGGTCATGCCCATGGCGAGGAAGGCGTTGAGCGCCACGTGCTTGGCCATCAGGATCAAATTGGCGGCCGAGAGGAAGTTCGGCGCGGCGATCGAGAAGAACACCAGAACCGCGATCAGCGCGATGAAGGTCCTGAGCTTCATCAGCGTCAGCAGCGCGGAACCGCTGGAGGCGGAAGGAGCGGCCGCCTTGGCCGGAATGTCAGTCATCAGCGTTGCTCTCCATGTGCCGGTCCGTGACCCAGCGCCGATGCCGCGACGATCGCCGCTTCCGTCGCCTCGGCGCGATCGAACATGCCGGTCAGTCTGCCATTGCTCATCACCGCGATGCGGTCGGACAGCGCCATCACCTCGTCGAGATCGGAGGTGGCGAACAGGATGCCGAGTCCGTCACGCGAAAGCTTGCGCATAGTGCGGAAGACGTCGGCCTTGGCGCCGACATCGATGCCGCGGCTGGGTTCGTCCATCAAAAGCACTTTCGGTTCGGTCAGCAACGCCTTGCCGATCACCACCTTCTGCTGGTTGCCGCCCGACAGCGACGACACTTCCTGCGCCGGATCGGCGACCTTGATCGCCAGTTCCCGCACCATCTGCACGACGGCCTGCCGCTCGGCGGCGCCGCGGATATGAAACAGGCTGACGAAGCGCGACAGGCTCGCCAGCGTCAGGTTGCTGGCGACCGAGAGGATCGACACCAGCCCTTCGCGCTGGCGGTCCTCCGGTATCAATGCCAGCCCTCGCTGGATACGGCGTGTCGTGTCGCGCTCCTTCACCTGTTTGCCGGCGATGAAGATCTTGCCGCTGGCATGGCCGTGGCGACCCATGATGCAGTCGAACAGCTCGCTGCGCCCGGCGCCCATCAGCCCATATATGCCAAGGATTTCGCCGGCACGCAGCGACAGCGAGACATGGTCGACCGCCAGCCCGCCGGTGACGCGCGGCAGGCAGATCTCCTCGGCGCGGAAGATCTCCTCGCCGGGCTGATGGCCGTCGGCCTTGGCGAAATCCTTGGCATCCGAGCCGATCATCTGCCGCACGATCCACTGCGTGTCGACGTTCCTCATTGCCTCCTGGCCGGTGATACGGCCGTCGCGCAGTACGGTGACGGTGTCGCCGATGCGGATCAGTTCTTCCAGCCGGTGCGAGATGTAGACGATGGCGACGCCGCGCGCCTTGAGGTCGGCGATCACCTTGAACAGGATTTCGACTTCCGCCGCGCTCAGCGCCGAGGTCGGCTCGTCCATGATCAGGATCTTGGCGTCGAGCGAAACCGCCTTGGCGATCTCGACCAGCTGCTGCTGGCCGATGCGCAGGTCCTCGACCAGCATGTCCGGCCGGATGCCGGCTTCGAGCCGGTCGAGGAACTCGCCCGCTCGTTTTTCCTGCTCCTTGCGGTCGATCTTGCCCAGCCGGTTGGTGATTTCGCGTGTGGCGAAGATGTTCTCCGCCACGGTCATGTTGCCGAACAGGTTCAGCTCCTGGAACACCATGCCGATGCCGCGCGCCACCGCATCTCCCGATGAGGAGAAGGAAACCTCTTCGCCTTCGAGCAGGATGCGGCCGGCGGTCGGCTGCTCGACGCCGGCGATGATCTTCATCAGCGTCGACTTGCCGGCGCCGTTTTCACCGACCAGCACGTTGACCGCACCCCTGCGCACCTCGAAGTTCGCCTGCTTGACCGCCACCGTGCCGGCATAGACCTTCGAGACGTCCTCGAGCTTGAGAATCACCTCGTGAGCGGCCGCCATGCTCATGGCTTCGCCCCGATCTCGGCCTCCGCCGGCGTCACCAGCGGCAGGTCCTGGCCGCCTTCGATCGTGTAGGCGCCGATCACCTTGGCGGTGCGGCCTTCAAGCGCCTCGCGCGGCAGTTTGGACAGCACGGTCTTGTCGGCATAGGCGTTGAAGGCCTTGCCGAACTGGGCGAAGTCGATCTGGTTGGTGAAGTCGTTGAACTGGACGAAATCGAGGCTGTCGCGCAGTGCCGTGCCGCGCATCGCCGGCCCGATCTGGACGCGCGCATCGGCCTTGCCATCGCCGTCCACGTCGATGTCCATCGTTGCCGCGCGCGACTGCGTGTTGGCGGCGACGATCTTGCCCTCGACGCGCACCGCGAAGGTCCATGGCGAATTCGCCTGCTTCCTGGGATTGCCGTATTTGGCGCCGGCCGCCGCCGGATCCGTCTTCGCCAGCGCATGGACGTCTGCGAACGGCCCGGCCTTCTGCCCGAGATAGGGGATGACCTTCGAGGCCCAGATGTCCTCGACCATCTTGTCCGGGTTGAAGGTGGGCGCCTTGCTTTCTTCCTGTGCCGATGACGTCGGCAGGATCTTGCAGGCGCTGAGACCGATGCCGGCGAGGACGACAAGCGTCAGCCAAGTGAAAGGGGTCAGCCAGGTCAATCTGTTCGGCATGGCGGTCAAAAAAATCACCCGGAACGTGAAACTGGAGCAATTCCAGGAAAAGTGTGAAGCGGTTTTCCGTGCGGAATTGCGTCAAAACAAAACTGGGCGAGGGGCGAACACGGGTCCGCCCCCTCCCTGTTATTTTGCGCCGGCTCAGTTCTTCAACGCGAAGGTTTCCAGCTTGGCGGCGTTGTCGCCGTTGACGAGCACGCAGTCCATCAGCTGCTTCTCCTTCTCGGGCGATTTCTTGTTCTTGATGAAGTCGTTGGCCTGTTCGACCGCCATCTGCGCCTGGGCATAGGCAGGCTGCAGCACCGTCGCCTTGATGCCGCCCGAGGTGATGGAATCGCGCACGTCGTTCGATCCGTCGAAGCCGACGACGATGACATCCTTGCGGTTCGCGGCGGCGAGCGCGGCATAGGCGCCCATCGCCATCGTGTCGTTGCCGGAGATGACGCCCTTGATGTCGGGATTGGCCTGCAGGATCGATTCCATCTTGGAATAGGCCTCGGTCTGGCTCCAGTTGGCCGACTGCTGCGCGACCATCTTCAGGTCCGGATAGTCGTCGATGACGTCGTGATAGCCCTTGGAGCGGATGCCGGCATTGGTGTCGGATTCCTTGCCGACCAGCTCGACGAAATTGCCCTTCTCGCCCATCAGCTTGACGAATTCCTGCGCGCCGAGCTGAGCGCCCTGGTAGTTGTTGGAGACGATCTGCGCCACGGCGACGCCGGTGGCGTTGATCTCGCGGTCGATCAGGAAAGAGGGAATACCGGCGTCCTTGGCCTTCTGCACGGCGGCGACGGTGGCGTCGGCGCCGGCATTGTCGAGGATGATCGCCTTGGCGCCGCGGCCGATCGCGGTGTCGATCAGTTCGGACTGCTTGTTGGCATCGTCGTCATGCACCAGCACCAGCGCCTCGTAGCCGAGTTCCTTGGCCTTGGCCTCGGCGCCGACGGCTTCGGCCTTGAAGAACGGATTGTCGTGCGATGGCGTGATGATGGCGATGAGGTCCGCCGCGTAGGCGGGCATCGCCGTGCCGAGTGCCAGCACGCCGGCGAAAGCCGCAAGCGTCATTCTGCGTGTCAGTTTCATGAAGTCCTCCCGTTTGAAAAGTCCGTGTCTCGATCGATTCGAGGCCACTGTCTGCATTTGAATCCGTCAGGCTGTGAAGGTTCTGGAACGCCTGGGCTCAAGCCATCGGTCGGCTCCGCCAAAGCAAGTTCCCGTTCCCCGCCATCCTCCACCCGTTTCAGCTTCGAACTCCCGGCGAAGCGTGATTGACCCGAGCGAAGATTAGCTTAGCCAACTGGTATGATGAGTCAACCACAAATTCAGATGATCTGTACCTGAGGCGCTCAAGTGATCCGCTGAATGCTGGCCGCGATCTCTTCCGGCTCGAAGACGCGCTTCCAGTCGTCGCGCATCAGCACCGGCTTGCCGAATTCGATCGCCTTGTTGCAGGCGTCCGAGAACACGCCCTTGGTTTCGCCGAAGATGACGGCGCCGAGCACGTTCATGTGGCCAAGCAGGAAATCGAGCGCCGCCTGCTGGTCGACGCCACGCGCCACGACCTCGTCGACCGCTTCCTTCATGACGACCAGCAGCGAAGCGCATACGGTTTCCGAAAGACCTGGCTCGAGCAGCGCCATCTGTTCGACGGAGACGCGGTGCGAGCGCATCACCGGCGCCCAGATGATCTTGGCGATGGCCTCACCCTTGGCGTAGTCGGCTTCCGGTCCCTGCATCAGGGCGCTGACCATGTGCTGCTTGGCCTTGACACCGCCGAAATAGTCCTTCTTGGCCGCCATGTCGGTCTCGTCGTTGAAGATCGGCGGATGGCAGGGATGGGTGACGAAGTAGGTCAGGTCGGGGCGATCGGGCAAATGGCCGGCAAACGGTGCAGCCGCGTCGAGAACGATGACCATCGTGCCCGGCGCGAGCTTGCTCTCGATGCTTGTCGCGACCTTGCCGATATGGGTGTCCGGCACGGCCAGGATCACCACGTCGGCGCCTTTCAGCGCCTCGTCGGCGCTGACCGTGTCGAAGCCCAGTCCGGTCTTCAGTCGATCACGCCCGGCCTCGCTGACCTCGACATGGCGGATCGTGTAGGGCGAGCCGCGGAAATTGGTCGAAAGGCGGTAGCCCATTTTCCCGCCGGCACCGAACAGCGCAATCGTCGTCATCTAGCCCTTGCTCCCTGGTCGTGGACGATGGCGTTGCCGATCGTCACCTTATCTACTGGTATGATCACTCTACCACAACTTGGCAAGAGAAATCATCATCCGCTCGTCATTCCGGTCGGCCTGCCGCCGCGCTTGGCTCGGATTTCACGGTGCCGTCGTCGTCGGCGCGGTCGACGACGGCTCGACGCGACAGCACCTGCCGGCCGGCCAGCGCCAGAACGAAAATGACGACGATGCCTTGCACGATGTCTTGCGCACCCGGCGGCAGACCGACGATCTGCATGGTGGTGACGATGAGGATCAAAAGGATGCTGGCGAACAGCGTGCCGACGGCGCTCGCCGAGCCGCCGAAGATCAGCGTGCCGCCCAGCACCACCGCGGCGATCGACTGCAAGAGATAGGGCTGGCCCATTTCGAGGAAGGCGCCGCCTACATAGGCGCCGAGCAGCAGCCCGTTGAGCGAAGCCAGCACCGACGAGATGATGAACGCCGAAGCTATGACCCGGTTGTTGCGGATCGCCGCCAGCCGCGCGGCGGTGCGGTTCTGGCCAACCGCCGACAGCAATTGTCCGAACACCGTGTAGCGCAGCAGGAAGGCGGTCGCGGCCACGCCAACGATGGCGATGATGGCCATGATCGGCATGCCGGAGACGCGGCCCGTCGCTAGCGTCTTCAGCAGCGGGCTGACGGCAAAACCCGATATGGCGCGGTTCGATAGCAGTGTCGCGGTCGCGAGAACGTAGCCTGTCGCCAGCGTGGCGATGATGGCCGGTATGTTCAGCCCGACGACGAGCAGCGAATTCAAGCCGCCGACCGCGAGGCCGAGCAGGATCGCGGCGCCGAGGCCGATGGCAAGGTTGGCGTCTTGGCCCTTGATGGTGAGCAGCGCCACGAAGGCGCTGAGCGTGATCACCGACGCCACCGAAAGGTCGATATTGCCGCGCCCGGTGGTGACGACGAACATCTGGCCGATGCCGACGACGGTCAGGAACGAGGCCGACAGCATGATGCCCGACAGGCTGGAGAGGCTGAAGCGGTTGGTGACCACCGAGAGCACCAGCCAAAGCACAAGCACGCCGATCGCCGACCAGACCCAGCGGTTCTTCTGCGCCCAGAGGCTGAAGGCGGCGAGGCCGTTCATTGTTCGCTCCTGCGGTCTGCGGTCAGGCTGCGCAGCGTCAGCAGGGCGATGAGGATCAGCCCTTGCGTTGCCGCGTTGAAGTCGCTGCTCACGTTCAGCGTGCCGAGCAGGGCGCCGATCAATGCCAGCGTGACCGCGCCGGCGATGGCGCCGATCGGCGAAATGACGCCGCCCAGCAGCGAGCAGCCGCCCATGACCACGGCGGCAACGCTGAGCAGCGTGAACGAGTTGCCGGAATTGATGTCGCTTGCCGTGTTGATCGCCGTCAGCGACAGGCCGGCGGCAGCCGCGAACAGTCCGGCGACGAGGTAGCGCACCAGCGCATAGCGCGTCGGCGACCAGCCGGAGCGGATCATGGCGGTCGGATTGTTGCCGAACCCGCGCAGCACCACGCCGAGCGGCAGCCGGTCGATCACCAACACCATCAGTGCGACCGCGGCGATGAGGATGACGGAGGTGGGCAGGAAGCCAAGCGACCAGCTGAACATCGCCGACAACCATTCGGGGCTGGCGCCGCCAGGTGTCGGCTGCAGCGCGTAGCCTAGTCCCATCCAGATGAAGGAGGCGCCGAGCGTGACGACGATGGCCGGGATCTTGCGTGCCTGGATCAGGCCGCCGAGCCCGGCATAGGCGGCGACCGCCGCCGCCAGCGCCAGCGCGCCGAGCCATGGCTGATCGTAGAGCAGCGTGGCGGAGAGCACGCTGACGAGACCGGCAAAGGCGCCGACGCCGAGATCGATCTCGCTGCCGCCGACGACGAACATCTGCGCCGCCGTCACCAGCACCAGCGACAGCGCCGGCATCAACAGCAGGTCGAGCCCGAAGATTGAGGCGACCGCCGGGTTGGCCGAGATCATCACCGCCAGCACGGCGGCGAGGCCGATGAAGGGAGCCGCGTTGACCAAGCGGCGGGCAAGCCCGGCGCTGGCGGCGCCATGTCCCGCGCCGACGCGGGTGTCCGCCTGCTGGGTGAAGGATGCGCCGACGACGGCCGATTCCGTGATCGCCTCGCCGCTCAATTCCTTGACGATGCGCCCGCCCGAAAACACCAGCACGCGGTCGCAGGCCAAAAGCTCGGCATCTTCGGTCGTGTGCCAGACCAGTGTGCGCCCGCTGCGCGCGATCTCGTTGCAGAGCTTGTAGAAGTCCTGCTTGGTGGCGATGTCGACGCCGCGCGTCGGATCGTCGAGCAGCAGGATCGGCGTGTCGGCGACGAGGGCGCGGGCGACCAGCGCCTTCTGCTGGTTGCCGCCGCTGAGTTCGAGGATATTGGAGCCGAAGCGATTGTCGTCGAGCCGCAGCCGGCCGGCCGCATCGGCCGCCGCCTTGCGGCTGGCGCGTTCCGAAACCAGCCCCAGTGCCGGACGGCGGGCAAGGCTGCCGATGCTGATGTTTCCAAGCACGCTCCACAGCGGGAACACGCCTTCCTTCTGGCGGTCGCCGGCAATGAAACCGGCATCGCCGCTCCTGGTGACCGCGGTTCCCCTGGTGGAAACCGGCTCGAAGATGGCGTGCAGCAACTCCTTCTGGCCGCTGCCCTCGAGCCCCGCCAGTCCGATGATCTCGCCGCGGCCGATCGCGATGTCGCGGCCGAGGCCGGCGGTCAGGGAGCCGGACAATTTGACCAGCGCCTCGCCGCTGCTGGCGGCGGCGGCGCTGTGCTGGTGGATTGAATTGGCGTCGCCGCCCATGAGGTGCACAAGTTGGCCGATCGAGGTGTCGGCGACATCTCCGCGCCAGGCGGTACGTCCGTTGCGCAGCACCATCACCTGCGTGGTGATGTCGATGATTTCCTGCAGCTTGTGGCTGATGAAGATGAAGGCGAGGCCGTATCTGGCTCGCTCGCGGATGAAGGTCCGCAACTGCCTGGAGCGGTCGAGGTCGAGCGAGGAGGTCGGCTCGTCGAGCACGATCAACCTGACGTCGGGCGTTGCGGCGGCGCGCGCGATCTCGACCATCTGCCGCTCGGCGATGGAAAGGTGGCCGACTTCGGCATTCACATCGATGCCGTTGGCGGGAAAGACGGCGTCCAGCGCCGCGCGGGCGCGGGTCCGGTAGAGTGCGCGCCAGCCCGGCCGGTTGGTCGCTTCGCCGGGCGTCTCCAGGAAGAAATTCTCGGCGACGGAAAGATTGGCGCACAGCGACAGTTCCTGATGCACCATGCGGATGCCGCGCCTTTGCGCCTCTGCAGTGTCGTAGTCGGCGAAGCTCACGCCCTGTCCGGCGAACGAAATCGAGCCGAGGGTCGGCGACGTCGCCCCACACAGGATACGCATCAGCGTCGACTTGCCGGCGCCGTTGCCGCCGACCAGGCCGATGATTTCGCCGGCCGAGACGGCGAGGTCGATCTGCGCATTCGCCAACGTCGGGCCGAAACTCTTGGTGATCTGCGACAGCGAGACGACGTTGGGCCTGATGTCGGGCATCGTAGCGGCTGCGCCTTCTGGACTGGCTACGGCGAGATGGGACATTCGTCCTCCGTTTCTTTACGGACAAGGACCGGGCGCGGCGTTTGGCTGCGTCCGGTCCCTGGCAATGGCAGCCTTACTTGCTGAGCAGGTTCTGCTTGACCCAGTCGAGCGAATAGCTGGGGCTGATGATCTGGCCGCCCGGCAGCTTCGCATACTCCTTGAGATTGTTGGCATCGACGGTCGCTACCGGCATGATCATCAGCTTCGGTGCCTTGCCGCCCTTGAGCAGCGAAAGGCCGAGCCAGAGTGCGGCGCCGCCAATGCCCGGTGTGGTGTTCATCGAGACCGTCTGGTAGCCGTTCTTGGCATTCTCGTCGGCCCACCATTTGACGAAGTCGGTGCCGCCGCCGCCTTCGATGATCGGCATCTTGCCGGCATAATCGCCGCCATATTGGACGAAGGCCTGGGCAATGCCGACATCGTCGCTGCCGCCCTGGCCGAGCACGGCGTCGACATGCGGCAGCGAGGGCAGGACGTTGGCGATCGCCGCTTGCGCGACCGAGGCGGTCGCCTGGCCATAGACGGTGGCGACAACCTTGATGTCGGGATATTTCGCCAGCACCGACTGCTGCGCGTTGAACATGTCGTTGTCGGGCGCCGAGCCCTTCACGCCGCGCACCTGGATGACGTTGCCCTTGCCGCCGATCATCTTGAAGACGGCTTCGGCCTGGGCCGCCTTGTAGCCCTTGAAGTCGAAGTTGAGCTGGTAATTGCAGGGCGCCGAAGCAACCGAATCGAAGGAAACGACGATGATGCCGGCCTTGCAGGCCTTTTCGATGATGCCGTTGACCGCGGTTTCCGAAGCCGCGTCGACGGCGAGCACGTCGACCTTCTTGAGGATGAGTTCGGCGATCTGGCTGTTCTGTTGCGCCACCGAGCCGTCACCGTTCATGACGATATAGTCGGCGATCTGACCGGCAGCCTTGGCTTCCTTGGCCGAGGCCTCGAAAGCCTCCACCATCTGATGCCGCCAGGTGTTGCCGTAATAGGCGTTGGCGAGCGCGATTACCGGTGCGTCCGGCGACGCCATCGCCGGCAAGACCGAAACACTGGCGAGCGCGGCGCCGGCAAGCGCCGCCACTATTGAAAACTTCATGATTTCTCCTCCCAAAAAACCGGCCGACCTGATCGGCTCGTCTGTCATTCCGTGTCTCTTCCGAAAGACACCATACCAGCTACATGTTATACCAGCATACCAAATAGGCAAGCCGGTCGGAACCTCATTTGATTGCGTCGACGGGAGCGAAGCACGGCCCGCCGGGTTCTTCTGTGTCACCCTTGGCCAGTTGGGCCGGTCCGTTGCGGCAACCACGTTTGCCGTCATGTGCCGCGCTGACGTTGGCTATGGACGTTATGTCATCATATATGTAATGTCAATTAAATGCCGGGACCTTGCCTGTCGGTGCGACTCGGGATCGATTATGCCTGGGAACGATCAGGGGAGATGCGGATGGAACCGGTCCAGAAGAAGAAGTTGTATGTCGAGGTGCTCGACCGGCTGATGGCGGCGATCTCGACGTCCGAATTCCCGCCCGGTTCCCAATTGCCGTCGGAAAAGGAACTGATGACGATGATCGGCGTCGGGCGGCCGTCGATCAGGGAAGCGATGCTGACGCTGCAGCAGATGGGGCTCATCAGGATCTCGCACGGCGAACGTGCGCGCGTCATCAATCCGACGCCCGAAGTGATCGTCGACCAGGTCTCCGCGGCAATGGTCATGATGCTGGCGACGAACTCTCGTGGTCTCGAAGAACTCAAGGAAGTCAGGCTCTTGCTGGAAACAGGGCTGGTCCGGATAGCCACGCGACGCGCCACCGCCAAGAGCCTGGAACGGCTTGCCGAGACCTTGCGTCACTTGCGCGACGCAAAGGGTGACCAGGCGCGATTTGTCACTGCCGACATGGAATTCCACGCCGTCATAGCGGAGATGAGCGGCAATTCGATGATCGCTGCCGTGGCCAAGGGCATGCTCGAATGGCTGTCCCGCTTCAAGCGCGATCTCGTGGCCGTGAAAGGCGCCGAGCGCCTGACAGTCGAGGAGCACGAACGGATCTACAAGGCGATCGCCAGTGGCGATGCGGAAGGCGCGAGCGCCGCCATGGCCGACCATATCGGCCGTGCCAATGAACTTTATTCGAAACTGGCCGATGGCGGCGGGGGCTGACGGCGGCCAAAATTTTTCTGACCGGGAAAACTCATGTGATGACATGATGTCTTTTTGGTGTTATCGCTCACCGCCATGAAGATCATTCCAGCCGGGAAACCTGCATTGACCGGTCGCCTCCGGGCCACCTACCTGATCGAAACCCGCTACCCGCTGGAGATTGCAGCGGCCGCAATGGCGGGCGAGCAATCGAGCGGGACGTTCCGCGCCATACCCGGGGAAACGCCGGAACTGCTGCGAAGGTTCGGAGCGCGCGTCGAATTCGTCGAGGATGTTGTCGAGGTTGACGGCGAGGCGCTGCCGTTTTCGCGTTCGCCCAAGAATGCCGCCGCCAAGCCGCGCCGGGCCAAGGTGGGCCTTTCCTGGAACATCGAGAATACAGGCACCGTGCTGGCTTCGGTCTGGTCGACGGTCCTCGGCAATCTGTTCGAGCTGCATCATTTCTCGGCCATGCGCCTGCTCGACGTGGCCTTTCCCGATGCCTTCGCGGAAGCCTATCCGGGGCCGGCTTTCGCCGTCGAGGGGACGCGTCGCCTGACGGGAGTCGAGGGACGCCCGCTGATCGGCACCATCGTCAAGCCGAGCGTTGGCCTTACGCCCGAAGAGACGGCGACCCTTGCCGACACGCTGATCGCCGCCGGTCTCGATTTCATCAAGGACGACAAACTGATGGGAGATCCCCCGCATTCGCCGTTTGAACAGCGGTTCGAGGCGGTCATGGCTGTCATAGACAGGCACGCGGACAGAACCGGCCGCAAGGGCATGTATGCTGCCAACATTTCCGGCGATATCGACGCCATGCGCCGTCAGCTGGATCTGATCGAGCGCCGTGGCGGTACCTGCGCCATGCTCGTCCTGAATTCAGTTGGCCTGTCGGCTGTCGTCGAGATGCGTCGTCATTCCGGCGTTGCGCTACACGGCCACCGGGCAGGCTGGGGCCTCTTCAGCCGTTCCCCTGATCTGGGCATAAGCTATATCGCCTACCAGAAATTCTGGCGCCTGGCAGGCATCGACCACATGCACGTCAACGGGCTGTCCAACAAATTCTGCGAACCCGACGGATCGGTGATGGCCTCGGCCCATGCTTGCCTGACTCCGATGTTCGGACGGGCTGACCGCCCCGATACGGTCATGCCGGTGTTTTCGTCCGGACAGACAGCGGTGCAGGCGGGCGAGACCTACGCAAGGCTCGGCTCGAACGATTTCATCTATTGCTGCGGCGGCGGGATCATGGCGCATCCCGGCGGACCGGCCGCGGGCGTTCGAAGCCTGCATGATGCTTTCGAAGCCGCGGCGGCCGGCATTCCCGCGCGCGACCATGCCGCCACGCATCCGGACCTCGAGGCCGCGCTGCGGGCGTTCGGCTGAACCTGCGCCAACCGCGCCATCAAGATGAAATGGGAGAAGAGCAAATGACGATATCGGTAGCGGTGCTTGGAGCCGGCGGGAAAATGGGCTTCCGCGTAACCGGGAAGCTGATCGGCGCTGGCTATGATGTCCGTGCCGTGGAGGTCGGCGAGGCGGGCCGCAAACGATTGGCTGAATCAGGCATCGCCGCCGTTGCCATGGAGCAGGGTATTCCCGGCGCCAAGATCGTGGTGATGGCCTTACCGGACAACATCATCGGCCAAGTGACGCGGCAGATCTCGCCCATGCTTGCCAAGGGCACCATGATCCTCGTTCTGGATGCGGCCGCACCCTATGCCGGCGACCTGCCGAAGGACCGGCCGGACCTCACTTATTTCGTCGGCCACCCCTGCCATCCACCTTTGTTCGGCGACGAAACGGAGTGGGCCGCGCGTCGCGACTATCATGGCGGCATTGCCAGGCAATCGATCGTCTGCGCCCTGATGCAAGGTCCCGAAGAGCATTACGCGCTTGGCGAGGAAGTGTGCAAAGCGATGTGGTCGCCGATCATCGTCAGCCACCGCGTCACGGTCGAACAGCTGGCGATCCTGGAGCCCGGCCTGTCGGAAATGATCGCCATGCCTTTCGTCGACACCATGGTCGAGGCGGTCGAGGAGTGCGAGCGCAAATACGGTATTCCCAGGCAGGCCGCGCTCGATTTCCTGATCGGCCATCTGAACGTCGAGATCGCCATGTGGTTCGGCTTCTCGCCGAAAGTCCCGTCCGACGCTGCGCTGCGCCTGATGCGGTTCGCCAAGGGCGTCGTGGTCCGCGACGACTGGCGCGAAGCGCTGTCGCCGGCCAAGGTGAAGGAAGCCTCCGAATTGATCGTCTACGGCAAGGGGGCCTGAGCCCTGCCTTCGCGGATCATATCGGTATCGACCGCACTCTTCGACGGCTACTCCATGGATCTGGCCGTCGAGGAGATTGCCGCGGCGGGTGCTGCCCATGTCGAGCCGGCCTTCATTCGCGGCTATATCGATTTCGATGAAGGCATGTTTGCCGATACGAACGCCTCGCGGTTGCGGCGGACAGCGGAACATGCCGGGCTTTGCATCAATGCCGTGTCGGCTCATCTCGACCTGTCTGGGCCTGATGCCATCGAGGCGTTGTCCCGGCGTATCGGCTTTGCCGCCGGCCTTGGCGCATCCTTCCTGATCACCAATGCCGGCCCGATGACGGACAGCGCGGCGATCCGCACGACGATCGATGCCGTTCTGCCGAGGCTGGAACAGGCTGACATCGTTCTGGCGCTCGAGAACCCCGGACATGGCTGCGGCGATCTGCTCGGCAGCGCGCGATCAGGGGCAAGCTTCGTCCGCGCCATCGGATCGCCGCACATCCGCCTGAACCACGACGCCGGCAACATTTTCACCTACAGCGGCGAGACGATGCAGCCGTCGCAAGATATCGCCGATGCCACCGACATGGTCGGCCATGCTCATCTGAAGGATGTCGTCAGCACCGGGGCAGGATGGGCGTTCTGCGCCATCGGCGACGGCTCGGTCGGCTATGAACCCTATTGGGCGATGCTTCCCGCGATGCTGCCGGTCAGCATCGAACTGCCGTTGCGATTGGAGCGCCCGGGACGCCGTGATCCTGAGCGACGCAACACGCCCGTCGACATCGCCGCCATTCGCGGCGCCTTGCAGCGCTCGCTGGATTTCGTGAACGCGTTGGAGATCCCGGACGTCGAGTTCTGAGCGCGTCCCGATTATCCGCGTTCGGGGAACATCGCCTTCAGCCCTTCGCGCGAAGCCTTGGCGATGCCGCGCTCGGTGATCAGTCCGGTCACCAGCCGAGCCGGCGTCACGTCGAAGGCGGGGTTTCTTGCCGGCGTCGCTTCGGGCGACACACGCACCTGGGCTATCTCGCCCTTGGCGGTCTTGCCCCAGACCAGCGAGACCTCGTCGCCCGAGCGCTCCTCGATCGGGATCTCGGCGAGGCCGTCGCCCACGGTCCAGTCGATGGTGGGCGAGGGCAGCGCGACGTAGAACGGCACGTCATTGTCGGCGGCGGCGAGCGCCTTCAGATAGGTGCCGATCTTGTTGCAGACATCGCCATCGGCTGTCGTGCGGTCGGTGCCGACGATGACCATGTCGATCGCGCCACGCTGCATCAGATGGCCGCCGGCATTGTCGACGATCAGCGTGTGCGGCACGCCGTGGCCAGCCATCTCCCAGGCGGTCAGCTGGGCGCCCTGGTTGCGCGGCCGTGTTTCATCGACATAGACATGGACGGGAATGCCGGCTTCGACGGCGAGGTAGATCGGTGAAGTCGCCGTGCCGTAGTCGACTGTCGCCAGCCAGCCGGCATTGCAGTGGGTGAGGATATTGACCGCCTCGCCCGGCTGCTTGCGCGCCGCGATCGCCTTGATGATGGCGAGCCCGTTCTCGCCGATGGCGCGGTTCAGCCCGACATCCTCGTCGGCGATTTCACTGGCGCGCCGATAGGCGGCTGCGGCGCGTTGTCCGGTCGGCAACGGTCGCAGGAAACGCCGCATCTCGTCCAGAGCCCAGCGCAGGTTGATTGCCGTCGGTCGTGTCTCGTGCAGAGTTTCCCACACAGTGTCGAGCGCTTCGTCGGACGGATCGCGCGCCATCTGCATGGCGACGCCATAGGCTGCGGTGACCCCGATCAACGGTGCGCCGCGCACCCACATGTCGCGGATCGCGGTGGCGATGCCGGCGACCGTGCCTAGCTTCTCGATGCGGAATTCATGCGGCAGCCAGCGCTGGTCGATGATCTCCACCGAGCGGCCGTCGTCGCTGAGCCAGATGGTCCGATAGTGGCGGTCGCCGACGTTCAAATGCTGTTCTCCCGTTCGATCAGCGCGGCCAGTGTGTTGACCTCGTCGATGCTGTGAATCTGGCGCCGGTTGACGGCGATGTGACGGCCGAATTTCAGCGCCTTCGCCTCACAACTGGCGCGCAGATCTTCATCGGCAATGGTCTCGAAGTCGGCATTGTGGGCGAGGCCGAGGATGCGCCTGTGCACCTCGATGCCGGCAAAACCGAGCAGATCGTCCCAGATCTGGTGCAGGACAGTATCGAGCGCCTGCTCGGCGCCCAGCCTGTCGCCCTGATCCTCGAACAGGCTCTTTTGATAGAGCATGCCTGTGCGCTCGGTGCGCCACAGATGCGAGAACTCGGCGCGGAACACCGCCCATGTCTCGACGACGACATCGAGCAGATAGGCGCGCATGGCGTCGCGCTTGCCCTTCTGCTCATGCCCGCGTTGCGAGAAGAACGACATCCAGAAATTGGCAAGCAGCATGCCGACATCGAACGCCATCGGACCGTAGAAGGCGAACTCCGGATCGATCATCCGCGTTTCCTGGTCGGTGACCATGATCGAGCCGGAATGCAGGTCGCCATGCAGCAGCGTCTCGGCGTTGGCGGCGAAGACATGCTTCAGCCGCTGCGCCTCCACCTTGAGATCACGGTCGGCCCGCAGTTCGGCCACCAGCCCGTCGAGCTGCGGACTGGTGTGGCGGTTCATCTTGGCGTCGAAATAGGGGTCTGAGAACACCAGGTTCTCGGTGATGTCGCAAAGTTCGACATTGTCGGCGAACAACGCCAGGTCCGCCTTGCGATCCTTGGTCGCCATCGACAGATCGGAACCGCGAAACAGCGTGCGGGCCATGAACAGGCCGATATCCCTGGCAATGTTGGGCAATTGGCGCCCGTCGATCAGGGCGCGCCTGAGAATGATGTGTGGCGGCGCCAGATACTCCATGATGATCAGCGCCTGGACTTCGTCGAAGTAGTAGATCGCCGGCACCGAGCCCGGCGCGCGCGCCTCCTGGCGGGTCAGCGCGTGATACTCGAAGAAGGAGCGTTTGAGCGGCAGCGGCCAGCTGTCGCCGACGAGGCGGACATAGGGGAGGGCTTGCTTGACGATGGCACCGCCACTGGCACCTTCGACGATGAACACCAGGTTCAGATTGCCGTCCCCGACCTCGCGGACCTTCCAGGCGCTAGCATCCTTGCCGATCTTCGCGCACAGCGCTTCGTTCGTACCGAGACGTGTTGCGAGGGTCTCCACCGACAATGCTTCGAACGGCAATTTCCCAATCATCCTTGTCCCTCCCGCCGATGTGCTCCGATCATAAGGGAGCCTTGGCGGCGAGGCCAAGCTAGGAAGCTGTCTGGCAATTGTCAATCGTGTTGACAATTGCCGACATTGACCATAGCGTCATGGTCAGGGAGGAACGCATGGTCGGCAATGCCGTGTTCCGCGTAGAGGGACTGAGGAAATCCTTTGGCCGCAACGAGGTGCTTGGCGGCATCGCGCTGGACCTCCATGCCGGTGAAGTGACCGTGCTGATGGGCGCCAACGGCGCCGGCAAATCCACCCTCGTCAAGATCGTCAGTGGCGTCTACGAGCGTGGCGGCGGCAGCATGACGCTTGCCGGGCAGGATTTTACGCCGAACACGCCGGCGGAAGCGATCCGCGCCGGCGTCGTCACCGTACACCAGAACATCAATGACGGCGTCGTCGCCGACCTCGATGTCGCCACCAATCTCACCCTCGACAGGCTGAGCGGCAAAGGCGCGCCGACCCTGTTCAATCCCGCTCGCGTGCGCCGTGAGGCCAAGGTAGTCGCAGACCGCATGGGGCTGGCCATTGATCTCAAGGCCCGCGTCAGCGACCTTTCGCTCGCCGATCGCCAGAT
Organism: Mesorhizobium sp. B3-2-1; assembly: GCF_006439515.1. NCBI lineage: Bacteria > Pseudomonadati > Pseudomonadota > Alphaproteobacteria > Hyphomicrobiales > Phyllobacteriaceae > Mesorhizobium > Mesorhizobium sp. B3-2-1. The sequence continues at coordinate 37,879 of NZ_VFTI01000035.1, forward strand.
GGTGGCGATTGCCCGAGCGCTCGCCCATCAGCCGAAGGTGCTGATCCTCGATGAGCCGACCTCGTCGCTCTCCAGCGCCGAAGCCGACAGGCTGTTCGCGCTGGTCGACCGGCTGCGCGAGCAAGGCGTGGCGATCCTCTATATCTCGCACCGCATGTCGGACATCAGGCGGCTCGCCGACCGCATCGTCTCGATGCGCGACGGTGTCGTCTCTGGCGCCTTCGACACCAAGCCGCTCGACTATGAAGGCGCGGTCAACGCCATGCTCGGCCGCAAGATCCATCTCGACCGGATCGTCGCCAGGAGTTCAGCCAGGGCGGTCCTGAGCGTCGAAGGGCTGCGCATCGCACAGGGTGCCCGGCCGATCTCGCTGACGCTTGGTGATGGCGAAGTCGTCGCCATCACCGGTCTCGTCGGTGTCGGCAAGACCGCTCTTGCCGAGACGCTGTTCGGTGTGCGCCGACCGCTCGCCGGCACCATGACAATGAACGGCAAGCCTTACGCGCCGCGCTCGGCGGGCGACGCGATCGCCGCCGGCGTGTTCCTCGTCGCCAAGGATCGCGCCACCAGCGGCATCATCGGCGGCTTCAACATAGAGCGCAATGTCAGCCTGCCCTTCCTCAGGCGGATGTCCAGTCTAAGTGTCCTCAAACGCCGCCTCGAACGTGCCACCGCGCGCCAGCAGATCGAGCAACTCGGCATCGTCTGCCGCTCCGAGAAGGATGAGATGTCGGCCTTGTCCGGCGGCAATCAGCAGAAGGTGATGGTCGCCCGCTGGATGGCCCAGAATGCCGCGCTGTTCATCCTCGACGAGCCGTTCCAGGGCGTCGACATTTCGGCCCGGCGCGATATCGCAGCCAAGCTGCGGGCAAGCGCCAATGGCCGCGCCACGCTTTTGTTCGTCACCGAACTCGACGAAGCGCTGGAGACGGCCGACCGCATCCTGGTGATGTCGGAGCATACAATCGTCGGCGAACACCGCAACGCAGATGTCGATCTCGACCGTCTGCTGGCCGAGGTCGCCGGCGGACGGCTGCACAGCGCTGCCTGAGCGTGGCGGCCGATGGAATTGGAATGGAGAGACCATGGGTTGGAGTTGGGTAAAAACGGCAGCGGCGCCGGGGTGCGCGCAATGACGCTACGCGACTACGCCATCCGCTATGGGTTCATCGTGCTGCTGTTCGGATTGGTCGCCTATTTCGCGATCGCCGCCGACGGGTTCGTCTCGCCGCAAAGTGCCGTCTTCATCTTCCAGTCGGTCGCCATCACCGGCGTGCTTGCGCTCGGCGTTACCGCAACTTTGGTTGTCGGCGGCTTCGATCTGTCGATCGGTTCGGTCGCGACCTCGGCCATGATGGCGGCGGCCTATGTCATGGTGGTGCTGGAGCAGAACGCTTTCGTGGCGGTCATCGTCTGCCTGCTGATCGGCGCCCTTGTCGGCCTGATCAATGGCTGGCTGATCGTCTACATGCGCGTGCCGGACCTGCTGGCGACGCTCGGCATGATGTTCCTGCTCGTCGGCCTGCAGCGCATCCCGACAGAAGGCCGCTCGATTGCCACTGGCATGACCATGCCCGACGGCTCGGTCGCCAACGGCAAGTTCTCCGATTCCTTCCTGGCGCTTGGCCGCCACCGCTTCGACTTCTTCATCCCGAACCTCATCCCGGTGTCGGTCGTCGTGCTTCTGGTGCTGGCCGTGCTGATCTGGTTCTTCCTCGAATATACCCGCTTCGGCCGCATGATGTATGCCGTTGGCTCCAATGAGCGCGCCGCCGAACTCGCCGGCGCGCCTGTCAAGGCATACAAGATCTGGGCCTACGTCATTTCAGGAGTTTTTGCCTCGATCGGCGGCATTTTGCTCGCCGCCCGGCTTGGACGCGGCGACATCGCCTCGGGTAATAATCTGCTGCTCGATGCGGTTGCCGCGGCGCTGATCGGCTACGCGGTGCTCGGCGCCGCCAAGCCGAACGCCTTCGGCACCGCCGTCGGCGCGCTGTTCGTCGGCATCTTGCTGCAAGGCCTGACGATGATGAACGCGCCTTACTACACGCAGGATTTCGTCAAGGGCGTGGTTCTGGTCGTCGCCCTTGTCTTCACCTTTGCCCTTTCGGGCAGGGGCAGGAGCTAGCATTCGGCCGGATAGGATTTTGGGTTCAACAAAAGTGGAGGAAAACAAGGTGAACATCACAAGAAGACTTCTGGGGAAAGTGGCGCTCGGGCTGGCCGGCGCAACCATGCTGACGCAGATCCCGGCATTGGCCGCGGACAAGCCGGCGCCGTTCGACAAGCCCGGCGTCAAGATCGCGCTGGTGCGCTATCTCTCGACCGGCGACTTCTTCCAGGCCTACCTGTCGGGCGTCGAGGCGCAGTCGAAGGCGCTCGGCATCGATCTGCGCGTGCTCGACAGCCGCCAGGACGCCGCCCTTCAGTCCGACATGGTCGACCAGGCCATCGCGCTCGGCGTGCAGGGCATCATCATCCAGCACGGCCTGACGGAATCGATGAAGGATGCCGCCCAGCGCGCCGTCGACGCCGGCATCAAGGTGGTGGCATTCGACGTCAATGTCGAAAACCCCAAGATCCCGCAGATCGAACAGTCGGACAAGGACCTGGCGCGTCTGGCCCTCGAGCAGGCGGTCAAGGACAATGGCGACAGCTGGAACGCCGGCTATGTCTACGTCGCCGGCATCGCGCCGCTCGACCGCCGAAACGAAACCTGGATCGACGTGAAGAAGAAATATGCCGGCATCAAGGAAGCCGCCATGTTCGGCACGCTCGACAATCCGATCGCCAACTCGGTCGCCAACCAGGCGCGCTCGGTGCTGTCGGCGCACCCCGACATCAACGTGATGTTCGCCCCTTATGACGAATTCGCCAAGGGCGTGAAGATCGCCGTCGACGAAGCGAGCCTGAACAAGAAGATCAAGATCTATTCGGCCGACATTTCGACGTCCGACATCGCGGCGATGCGCGAGCCTGACAGTGCGTGGGCGGCGACCGCGGCGACCAACCCGGCCGTCGTCGGCCAGGTCTCGGTGCGCGCCCTGGCGCAACTGCTCGCCGGCGAAGATCCCGGCCACAACGTCATCGTGCCGCCGACGCTGATCACCCAGAAGGAGCTGATCGACAAGGACATCAAGAACATGGAAGACCTGTCGGCCAAGCTGCCGCAGTTCGCCCATGCCGATGTCGCCATGCCTGCCTGGATGCCGAACCCGAACGCGAAGTAGCTTTCGGCACAAAACTCTTGCTGGTTGCTGAGTTGAGACGAAATGAAAGCCGCCCTGCAGCAAATCGCTGCGGGCGGCTTTTTCGATGACGTTCACTCGTTGAACAGGAACCGGTACGGGCAAGCTGCAATTCGTCGCCGACAACGCGGTAGATCAGGAGCCAGTCTGGTTCGATATGCGCGTCACGAAAGCCTTTCCAATCCCCTTTCAGAGGATGATCCTTATACGTCCCTGGCAGTTCATGTCCGGCGATGAGCAGGCCTAACAGATCGCGCAACTTGCCCAGGTTCTTGCCACGTTTTTCCATACGCTTCACGTCCCGGCGAAATTGCCCGGAGTGAACGGGCACTGGCACGCTTAGATTCCCAAATCCTTGAACAACTCATCAGCCGAGGCAAAGCGCTTGCCTTTGCCTTTTTCCAACTCGGCCATGGCCTTTTGAGTGGTGGCGTTCGGCACTTTCACTGGGAAAGGGAATTCCTTGTCGGCGGCGACGCGCACCAGAAGCAGGCGAATGGCATCGGAGACCGACAAGCCCATGGCTGCCAAGGCCTCCGTTGCCTGATCTTTCGTAGCGCTGTCGATGCGAGCGCGGACCACTGAATCCGTTGCCATATCGTGGCTCCTTCATGTTGAGCCACAATGTAGCTACGATTCGCAACTCTTACAAGCGGATCGCTGCGAACGTTCAGGCAGCAACCCTACCGCAGCGCCGCCGCGATGTTGCCGCCGTCGACCGTGGTCACATCGGCGGTGGTCCGGTCGGCCAGGGCGTGATGCAGGAAGGCCTGTGCCACATCCTGCGCCGTCACTTCCTGGCCGAGCAAATTGCCGGACATGTATTCCTTCTCCGATACGCCGCGCGCGCCCGAGCGGCTGGCGATCATCGCGTCGGTCAACAGCCCGGAGCGGATGCGGTCGGCGTTGACGGCGTTCGAACGGATGCCATGGGCGCCGTAGTCGAGCGCGTATTGCCTGGACAGGAACAGCGTCGCCGCTTTCGGCACGCCATAGGCGCCGAATTTCGGACCGGGGTTGACCGCCTGCTTGGAGGTGTTGAACAGGAGAGCGCCGCCGGTGCCCTGTTCGAGCATGATGCGCACGGCGTTCTGCGCCGCCGACTGGTGGGCGAAGAAATTGAGCTCGAAGCTCTTGCGCAGCAGCGCATCGTCAAGCTCGCCGATGCGGCCTTCCCAGGCAGCACCCGCATTGGACACCAATATGTCGACGCCGCCGAACACGGCCACCGCCTTGTCGAAGGCGGCGCGCATCTGAGCCGGGTCGGTGATGTCGGCGCCAACGCCGATCGAATTGTTGCCGGCCTTCCTGGCGGCGTCAGCGGCCTTTTCGGCGTCGAGATCGACGACGACGGCATGAGCGCCATTGTCGGCGAATAGTTTTGCCGTCGCCGCACCGATCGCGCCGGCGCCGCCGGTGATCAGCACCACCTGTCCGGTCAGCGGCTTCGGCTTGTTGGAAGCGAGCTTGGCCTGTTCCAGCGACCAGTATTCGAGCGGGAACAGGTCGGCCTTGGACAATGGGTGGAAACGCCCGACCGCCTCCGCACCGCGCACTGCCTCGATCCACATCTCGCCGACGTCCGATGCGATCCTGGCATCCTTCAGCGTGCGGCCGTGGCCGAACATGCCGAGCCCCGGCACCAGCGTCAGCCGGGGCATCGGGTCGAGCATGGTGCGCTTGACGTCGTCGAGCGCGTCATTGGTCTCGAAATAGGCGCGATAATCGCTGGCGAAGCCGTCGACATGGCTTTTGATCACCGCCTTGTAGTCGCCGACCTTGTCGGCGTCGGGCGCCGGCACCGCCATCGGCCCGGTCTTGATGCGGATCGACAGATCCGGCGTCGACACGCCACGTCCGGCATAGTCGGCGATCTCTGCCGAATTGATGAAATCGACGATCGCGTCCGAGGTGCGGAAATCGCTGATCATGCGGTCGAAGCGGCCTTCGCCGCGTGGCGCCGCGACAGCGCCGCGCAGCATCGGCGCGATCTCCGTCGGTGACGCGAGCCTTGCCGGCAATGCCGCCTTTGCAGCCTTGGGCTTGGCATGCTTGGCCACATAGTCCTCGGCGACGTTCACATAGTGGATCATCCGGTCATAGGCTTGCCTGGCGTCGTCGCCGAAGGTGAAGATGCCATGCTTGTCGAGGATCAGGCCTTCTACCGTTGGGTCGGCGTCGAAGACATCGGCCGCTGCCTTGGCGAGGTCGAAGCCCGGCATGATGTAGGGCACGTAGCCCATCTTTGTTCCGAACACCTTTGCCACCAGCGGCTTGCTGTCTTCCTGGTCGACAATGGCCAGGATGGCGGTCGAATGGGTGTGGTCGACGAATTTGTGCGGCAGGAACGCATGCAGCAGGGTCTCGACCGAAGGGTTGGGCGAGGCGGGGTCGATCAGGTTTGCCCGCTGCAGGGCGACCATGTCCTCGTCGGAAAGCCTGTCCAGCCTGCGCGCCTTGAGCAGGGCGCCCATCTTGACGGCGGGCAGGCCCTGCGGCTCGATGACGGCCATGTCCCAGCCGCTGCCCTTGACGCACAGCACGTCCCACTCGTCGCCGACGAGGTCGGTCGCCTTGATCTTGCAGGAGGTGTTGCCGCCGCCATGCAGGACCAGCTGTGGCACGCCGCCCAGAAGCCGCGTCGTGTAGACACGCAAGGCCAAGTCGCGGCCGACGCCCTTCTTCGCATAGTCGGCAACGAGTTTTTCGGCCGCGTCGTCGTTCCACAAATTCTTCATGTTCGCTTCGTCCAGTTGCTGTCTTTGATGGTGAAACAGGAATGCCACGACGCCTTGATGACGATGCGTCGGCAAAGGATTGGTTTTCAGGATGCCTTTTCTGCTGACGTTCCGGCATGATCGAGCAGCCGCTGCGCCATGCGTGCGCCGACCACCAGATGCGTGCAGAGGCCGCCGGCGATGGCCGCGAGCAGCGGCTCGAACTTACTGTCTTCCTGCACGACCATCAGCCGCTTCTCGATGACGCGCAGTGAGGCAAGCCCAGCCGAGATGACCCGCCGGTTGTAGCTGCAGTCGAGCAACTCGCCACCGGCGTCGATGATCTGCCCGGCAATGACACCGGCGGCACCTTCCCTGCGCAGTGCCGCCATCTCGGCTGCCGTCAGCGCGCCGCACTTCACCAGATGGCTGTCGGCATCGACCGCGCCGATGGAGTAGAGCGCAAGATCGCAGTCGCTGATCCCGGCAAGCTGGTCGCGGATTACCGGCTCGGCGCGCAGGCCTTGCGCCAGTTCCTCGGTCGACAGCACCAGAGGCGCGTAGAAGTTGAGGCCCTTGGCATTGAGCCGCCGCGCGATTTCCATGGTGCACTGGTCGGGCCGGTAGGAATACGGCGCGCCGAGATTGCCGCAGAGCTGCACCACGGTGACGTCCTGCAGGTCGGCATAGGACATGATGTCGGCGATCGTGTAGACGGTGCGGCCCCAGGCGACGCCGATGCGATCGCCTTTCCTGACGAGTTCCAGGAAGACGCTTGCCGCCAGCACCGCGATATCGGTCGAGGGGTCGGCGAGATAGGCGCTTTCCGGCGCTAGCCAGACGGCGTCGAGCTTCAGGGCGTCTTCCAGCCTGCGCGCCATGACGTCGTCGGTGAAGAGCTGCGTCGAGGTCGAGATGTTGACGATCCCCGTCTCGCGCGCCTTGCGCAGATACATGGCGACGGAAGCGCGCGAAATGTTGAGTTGATGGGCCACTTCGTCCTGGCGAAGCCCATGGGCATAGTAAAGCCAGGCCGCCTTGTGGATGAGCTGTTCTGCCGGTCGGATCGCCATGCCGCCTCCTTGGCTGACATTAGTCACGGCTCTCGACAAAAGTCAAATTTGGATGGGCAGGAAGGAATCTTCTGCCGGGGCGGCTCGATCGAGATCACCATTCCAGCAAGTCGGCGCAGTATAGCATTCTCAGCCCTTCAGGGGGATAGCGTGACGACGAACCCGGGGCTAGAAAGCTCGAAAAGACTTTGGGGAGGACGGGATGGCCAATCCCTACGAACAGGATCTCGACAGGAACGCCGCCAACCACCAGCCGCTGACGCCGCTAACCTATCTGGAGCGCGCGGCGAAAACCTATCCCGACCACATTGCCATCATCCATGGCAGCCAGCGCATCAGCTACCGCGATTTCTGGCGCCGCTCGCTGAAGCTCGCCTCGGCCCTTTCCAAGCACGGCATCGGCAAGTGCGATACGGTGACGGTCATGCTGTCGAACACGCCGCCGATGCTGGAGGCGCATTTCGGCGTGCCGATGACCAAGGCGGTGCTGCACTCGCTCAACACGCGCCTCGACGCCGCGGTCATCGCCTTCCAACTCGACCACGCCGAGACCAAGGTGCTCATCGTCGATCGCGAGTTTTCCGGAGTCGTGCGGGAGGCGCTCGGTCTGGCCAAGGTCAAGCCGCTGGTCATCGATTACGACGATCCCGATTACGCCGCTGACGCGCCCTATCCGAAAGGCGAGCGGGTCGGCACGTCGGACTATGAGGATTTTGTCGCTGGCGGCGACGAGGATTTCACGTGGTCGATGCCCGACGACGAATGGGACGCCATCTCGCTCAACTACACGTCGGGCACGACGGGCAATCCCAAGGGCGTCGTCTACCATCACCGTGGTGCGGCGCTGATGGCCTACACCAACACCATCCATGCCGGCATGGCCAAGCACGCGGTCTATCTCTGGACCTTGCCGATGTTCCATTGCAATGGCTGGTGTTTTCCTTGGACGCTCGCCGTCCAGGCCGGCACGCATGTCTGCTTGCGCTGGGTACGGCCGAAGCCGATCTATGACGCCATCGCGGACCACGGCGTCACGCATCTGTGCGGGGCGCCGGTTGTCATGTCGGTGCTGATCAACGCCAGGGAGGAAGACAAGCGCGCGTTTGCGCAGACGGTCACCTTCAACACAGCCGCCGCCCCTCCGCCCGAAGCCGTGCTGTCGGGCATGGCGGACGCAGGCTTTGCCGTCACCCATCTCTACGGTCTGACCGAAACCTATGGTCCCGCCGTGGTCAACGAATGGCACAATGCTTGGGACGCGCTCGACAAAGGGGCGAGGGCGGGCAAGAAGGCACGGCAGGGCGTGCGCTATGCCGCGCTCGAAGGCCTGACGGTGATGGATCCCGAAACCATGGCCGAAACACCCGCCGACGGTGAGACCATCGGCGAAGTCATGTTCCGGGGCAACATCGTCATGAAGGGTTATCTGAAGAACCGCAAGGCGACGGACGAGGCTTTCGTCGGCGGCTGGTTCCACTCGGGCGATCTCGGCGTCATGCATCCCGACGGCTACATCCAGCTCAAGGACCGCTCCAAGGACATCATCATCTCCGGTGGCGAGAACATTTCCTCGATCGAGGTCGAGGATGCGCTCTACAAGCATCCCGCCATCGCCTCCTGCGGCGTCGTCGCACGTCATGACGACAAATGGGGCGAGGTGCCTGTCGCCTATATCGAACTGAAGCCGGGGATGCAGGCGAGCGAGGCCGAGATCATCGAGCACTGCCGCGGTCTGCTCGCCCGCTTCAAGGTGCCGAAAGCGGTGATCTTCGCCGAGATACCGAAGACCTCGACCGGCAAGATCCAGAAATTCCGGCTGCGGGAAATGGCCAAGGTCGCCTGAATCCGTCCGGCGGCCTTTCGAGAGAATTATTTTCAGAGGCCCGCATCCTGAGGGCGCCTTGTGACGTCTATTGCCTGTCACCATCTGTCACCTGTCGTACGCGTACGCCGAATTCTCGTTGACATCCCGATCGTTTCGATTTACGAGTGATGAAAATCGAAATTCGTCACTCGTTATTTGACAGAGAGCTATGTCCGAAGCCGCCAACATCGTCGCCGACGTCGCCCGACAGGAAAATGTGACGCGCATTCTCGATTGCGCCGAGCGCCTGTTCCGGCACTATGGCTACGGCAAGACCAACGTCGCAGACATTGCCCGCGAACTCGGCATGTCGCCGGCCAACATCTATCGTTTCTTTGCCTCCAAGGTCGAAATCCACCAGGCCGTCTGTGGCCGGATGCTCGGCGCCAGCTACAACATGGCCTACGAGATCATGCACCTGCCGGTCAGCGCCGAGGAGAGGCTGCGGCGCTACGTGCATGCACAGTACAAGATGACGATGGAGGTGATGCTCGACGACCAGAAGGTGCACGAGATGGTCATCGTCGCCCTTGAGCGCGATTGGGGCGTCATCGACAAGCATGTCGACAGCATCCACGATCTCTTCGCCGAGGTGATCCGCGAGGGTATCGAGGCCGGCGAGTTCAGGAAACAGGACCCGGTGACCGCGTCGCGCTGTTTCGGTGCCGCCACCGTCATCCTGTGCCATCCGCAGATGGTGGCGCAGTGCCTCGCCAAGACCAATCGGGCGATGCCCGACGACCTCATCGATTACGCAATCAGAGCCTTGAAATAGCCGCCGCCAGCCGGTGCCGGTGTCGACAGTCCGTCTCCAGTCGGGAGTATCACGATGTTTTTGCCCAGTTCCATCCTTCGCAAGCTGCCAGTTGCCGGCCTGATCGTCGCATCGCTTGGGCTCGCCGGCTGCTCGCAGGAAAAAGCGGAGGTGAAGGACATCATCCGCCCGGTCAAGGTCGTCGAGATCGCCCAGGCGCATGATACCCGCACGCTGTCCTATTCCGGATCGGTGCGCGCCCGCACCGAGAGCACGCTGGGTTTCCGCGTCAACGGCAAGATCACCGAGCGTCTCGTCGACATCGGCCAGCGCGTGGCGCCTGGCGATGTTCTCGCCCGCATCGATCCGTCAGACTACGACCTGTCGGTCAAGAGCGCGCAGGCCGCGCTGGATGCCGCCGAACGGCAGGTTGAAACCGTCGAACTCGCCCGCAAGCGCGCCGAGCAGCTATTCGCCAAGAACTTCGCGCCGAAATCGCAGCTTGAACAGGCGACGCTGACCTATGACCAGGCCGTCGCCACACGCGACTCCGCCCGCTCGACCCTTGCCCAGGCCAGGAACCAGGTCGGCTATACAGACCTCAAGGCCGACAGGGACGGCATCGTCACGGCGGTCAACGCCGATGTCGGCCAAGTGGTCGGGTCGGGCACGCCAGTGGTTACCGTCGCGGTCGATGGCGAAAAGGAAGTTCTGATCGCGGTTCCGGAAATGGAGATCGCGCAGTTCAAGCCGGGCAAGGACGTCAAGGCCGGTTTCTGGTCAGACGATGGGCTGAAGCTCGACGGCAAGGTTCGCGAGGTCGCCGGCAGCGCCGATCCACAGTCGCGCACCTTTGCCGTCCGCGTCAGCCTGCCCAACGATCCGCGCGTGCTACTCGGGATGACCGCCAATATCGAAGCGTCGGCGGCTAATGAAAAGCAGCTCGTGTCCATCCCGCTCAGTGCGCTCGCCGAGAAAGACAGCCAGTCGATCGTCTGGACCGTCGATCGTGGCGCCGACACGGTTCATGCCCGTCCGGTCAAGGTCGCCGAGTTCGCCGCCGACGGCGTGCGTGTCGCGGAGGGATTGAAACCGGGCGATATCGTGGTCGCCGCCGGAACGCAGTTCATGACCGAGGACCTGAAGGTGAAGCTCGCCGGCGGCATCACACAGCAGTCCGCCTCGGCCGAGGGCGGGGAAGCCAGCCAGTTGCGCTGACGACAGACAGGTCGGCCGCGCGTTCCCGCGGCCGCAGGTTTCCGGGCGGCGTGCCCGAAAGGTCGAGACGTCAAGACCGATGTACCCCCGCATCGATCCTCGCGTCCCACCGCGATGAGTGTCTCTCCGCTCGAAGAGTGACGCCGCCCGGAAACCAGTACCGAACGCAGATAATTTCGTTTCGCGCGCCGCGCTTCTTCGGAGCACCTTCCTCGAAGCACAATGGCGCCGGCAACCAAGCAAAGTGGACCAGCACCGATGACGACCTCCACTGAAGAAAAGCGGCCCTTCAATCTCTCTCGTTGGGCAATTGGCCATCCCTCGATTGCGCGCTTCCTGTTCGGGCTGATCATCATCGCCGGCGCGCTCGGCCTGATGCGCATGGGCCAGAAGGAGGATCCCGACTTCACCTTCCGCGTCATGGTCGTGCAGGCGATCTGGCCGGGCTCGTCGATCCAGGAGATGGAAGACCAGGTCGTCAACAAGATCGAGCGCAAATTGCAGGAGACGCCGCATCTCGATTTCGTGCGTTCCTTCACCCGAGCCGGCAGCGCCATCATCACTGTCCAGATCAAGGGCGACACCAATGCCGAAGAAGTCAAGGACGCCTTCTATCAGGTGCGCAAGAAGGTCAGCGATATCCAGGGCGACCTGCCGCAGGGCCTGCTCGGTCCGTATTTCAACGACGAGTTCGGCGACACCTTCATCACGCTGCATTCGATCAGCGGCGACGGCTTCTCCTATCCGGAGCTGAAGAAGTTCGCCATCCAGGCGCGCGATATGCTGTTGACGACGCCTGGCGTCGAGAAGGCGGTCATCATCGGCGACCAGCCGGAAAAACTCTATATCGATGTCTCGTCCAAGGCGCTGGCCGAACGCGGCCTGACGCTGACCGACCTGCAGAACGCGATCAAGGGCCAGAACAACGTCGACCCCGCGGGCTCCGTCGACACCGGCGTCAATTCGGTGCGCATTTCGGTCGAAGGCGACGTCGCCAAGGCGGCCGACATCCGCGAACTGCGCCTGCGCGCCGGCGGCCAGGTCACCCGGTTGGGCGACATCGCCACCGTGACTTCGGGGCTGGAAGACCCCTTCCAGCGCAAATACCGCTTCAATGGTCACGACAGCGTGCAGCTTGGCGTCGTCATGGCAAAGGGTTTTAAAGTCACCGACGTCGGCAAGGATGTCGAGGCGACCTACAAGCGCTTCGAGGAAGCGCTGCCCTATGGCGTTTCGGTCGACCAGATTTCCGACCAGCCTGAAGTCGTCAGGGATGCCGTCAGCGAATTCATGCATGCGCTTGGCGAAGCGCTGCTGATCGTGCTCGTCGTCTCGTTCCTGTCGATCGGCTGGCGCTCGGGCCTGGTGATCGCCATCGCCATACCGTTGGTGCTCGCCGCCACCTTCGCCATCATGTACGAGATCGGCATCGACCTGCAGCGCATTTCGCTGGGCGCGCTGATCATCGCGCTCGGCCTGCTCGTCGACGATGCCATGATCGTCGTCGAGATGATGGAGCGGAAGCTCGAGGAGGGGCTGGTCAAGATCGAGGCGGCGAGCTTCGCCTATTCCTCGACCGCCTTCCCGATGCTGACCGGCACGCTGATCACCACCGCCGGCTTCATCCCGGTCGGCTTCGCCGCTTCGACGGCTGGCGAATATGTGCGCACCCTGTTCTATGTCGTCGGCATCGCGCTGATCGTGTCGTGGTTCGTGGCCGTCTATTTCACGCCGTGGCTGGGGCATATGATCCTGAAGCAGCGCAAGCATGCCGGCAGCCATCACGACGCCTTCGACACGAGCTTCTATCGTCGGCTGCGCGCCACGGTCGGCTGGGCCGTGCGCCACCGCATCATCGTCCTGGTGATGACGCTGGTGACTTTCGGCACCAGTCTGTGGGCGTTCCAGTTCATCCCGCAGAATTTCTTCCCGCAATCGTCTCGGCCCGAAATCCTCGTCGACCTCTGGCTGCCGGAAGGCACCAGCATCAAGGAGGTCGAGGCACAGGCCAAGGCCCTGGAAGCCAAGATGATGGACGACAAGGACAAGCGTTTCATCGCCACCTACATCGGCGAGGGCGCCCCGCGCTTCTTCCTGCCGCTCGACCAGCAGCTGCGTAATCCGAACTTCGCCCAGATGCTTGTCATGGCCAATGACGAGCCGGCGCGCGAACGGCTGATCGTCAAGCTGCGCACGGTTCTGGCGCAGGATTTCCCATCGATCCGCGCCAAGGTCGACCGCCTGTTCCTCGGACCGCCGACCGGCTGGCCCGTGCAGATGCGCGTCATGGGTCCGGACCGCCAGGAGGTGCGCCGCATCGCCGACCAGGTGAAGGCGAAGTTCCGGCAGAATCCGCTGCTCGGCGCGGTGCATGACGACTGGCTGGAGCCTGTTCCGGCGATGAAACTGGTCATCGACCAGGATCGCGCCCGTGCGCTCGGCGTCACCTCGCAGCGCATCCGCCAGATGCTGCAGGCCGCGATGTCGGGCGCGCCGCTCGACGATTTCCGCGATGGCGAGGAGACGGTGTCCATCGTCGCCCGCGAGCCGGATGCCAGCCGCAGCCTGCTGTCGTCGGTCGACTCGGTCTATATCCCGACCGATTTCGGCGGCTTCGTGCCGCTGTCGCAGGTGGCCAAGGTGGTGCCGGTGATGGAGCAGGGCATAGAGTGGCGCCGCGACCGCCTGCCGACGATCAGCGTGCGCGCCACATTGCCCGACGGCGTGCAGTCCAACGACGTCGTCACCAAGATGTACAAGGACATGCAGGGCCTGCGTGACGGCCTGGCGCCTGGTTACAAGATCGAGATCCAGGGCGGGGCCGAGGATTCGGCCGAAAGCCAGGCTTCGATCGCCGCCAAGGCGCCGATCATGCTGGCCATCATCGTCGTGCTCTTGATGATCCAGCTGCAGAACTTCGGCAAGGCGATGCTGGTGCTGGCCACCGGTCCGCTCGGCATCATCGGTGCCGCCGCCGCTCTGCTGATCAGCGGCGCGCCGTTCGGCTTCGTCGCCATCCTCGGCGTCATCGCGCTGCTCGGCATCATCATGCGCAACTCGATCATCCTGGTCGACCAGATCGATCAGGACATTGCCAGGGGCATGGACCGTTCCGAGGCGATCATCGGCTCGGCGGTGCGCCGCTTCAGGCCGATCGTGCTGACGGCGATGACCGCGGTGCTGGCGCTGATCCCGATCTCGCGTGCCGTGTTCTGGGGGCCGCTCGCCTACGCCATGATGGGCGGCATCATGGTCGCTACCGTGTTGACCATCCTGGTGCTGCCGGCGGGGTATGCGCTCTTCTTCGGCCGCGAGCCCAAGAAGGCGAAGACCGACGAACAGGCGCCGGAGCCGGAAGCGATCGAAGGCATCGAACGTCCGCAACTGGCGTTGGCGGCCGAATAAGAAAAAAACCGGCCCGTCGATTTGCGACCGGCCGGTTTTTCTTGATGCAGTGGCTTGGCCCGCCTGGCGGTCAGACCATCAGATGACGAACACCCAATTGGCGATGAGCATGACCGCCACGCCGGCGACCAGCGTCAGATAGGGCAGCATGCCCGCCTTTTTGATCGAAAGGTCGGCTCCCGCCATGCCGAGGTCGGCCAGCATGTGGTCGGGGAATTTGCCCTTGTCCTGGATGTAGTGGCGGAAGCAGAACACCGGGATGATCAGCGCGGCCGTGATCAGCCCCGCCCACAGCGCCATCGGGTTCCACACCTTGGCGCCTGCGCCCATGAAGATGGCGTTGACATAGGCGAAGATCGCCCCGATCCCCAAGAGCCAACTCGGCGCTTTCCATGGCCGTGCGATATGGCCGTTGTCGATGCGGTGGATCCAGCCGGCGTTGAGATTGAGGAAGTTGAAGATGATGTAGCCGCAATTCGACACGGCGAGGATGAAGAAGAAGCTCGTCGCGTCGGCCGACGCGATGGCCAGCACGACCAGGTTGAAGCAGAGATCGGTCCACATGGCTCGCGTCGGAGCGCCGTGCTCGTTGACGTGGCTGAGATAGCGCGGCAGCCAGCCGTCGACCGAGCCCTGGTAGAGCGTGCGCGACGAGCCGGCCATCGCCGTCATGATGCAGAGCACCAGCGCCAGGATCATCAGCATCACCAGAAGACTGTGGATCAGCCTGCCGCCGCCGACCATGCCGGCCAGCGCATCGGCCACGCCGGAGCCGTCGACGATCGGCGTTGCCAGCATGCCGTTCAGGCCCAACACGCCCTGGAAGGTGAAGGGCACCAGGATGAACAAAAGCATGCACAGCAGGCCGGAATAGAAGATGGCCTTGAACGTATCGGTGCCGGGATTCTTGAACTCCGACGTGTAGCAGACGGCCGTTTCGAAGCCATAGGTCGACCACGCGGCGATGAACATGCCGCCGAGCGCCAATGTCCAGCCGGCGATGTTCCAGGAGCCGGGCTCGGGCGCGTAGGCGGCGGCGAGCGGCACCAGCGGCGAAAAGTTCGACCAGTCGATCTGGCCGGTGAAGATCGGCACCACGCCGACTATCAGCATCGGGATGATGACCAGCAGTCCGATATATTTCTGCACGCTGGCGGTGCCCAGGATGCCGCGATGCTGGATCGAGAAGATGATCAGCATCAGCACCGCGCCGATGAAGAAGGTGGCGTTGAGCGTGAACGAGACCGGACCCAGCGTGTGGCTCCACAGCGTCCAGTTACGGATCGCCGGCGTCGCCGCGGCCGTCACCGCAGTGATGGCGTCGGCGGGAACCGTTCCGGCGTGCGCGGCGATATAGGCGACGACATCCGGCGAGGTCTCGGTGAACAGCGGCACCGGCGCCAACGCGTTGAGGATATAGGCGGCGGCGATCGAGCAGCCGAGCGACAGAACCGGCGACCAGGCGAACCAGTTGCACCACACCGAAAGCGGCGCGATGAATTTGGAATAGCGCAGCCAGGCCGTGGCGCCGTAGATCGAGGCGCCGCCGGACTTGTTCGGAAACAGGCCGGCGATCTCGGCATAGGTAAAGGATTGCAGGAAGCCCATGATCATGGACACCGTCCAGATCAGGAAGGCCAGCTTTCCCGTCGTGCCGGCAATGCCGCCGATCGAGAACAGAACCAGCGCCGGAACGCCGCTCGCCACCCAGAAGGCGCCGCGCCAGTCGATATGCCTGAGCAGCTTGCTTTCGGCAGGCTGGTCCAGGACCGTACTTATCGTGCTCATGTCGATGAGTTCCCCTTTTTCGATGTTCCCCGCCAGCGATGCCTCGGCTACGCGAAGCTTGCTCCCCGGCAAATGATCGTTCCGGCCGCCGTGTTTCCACTCAGTCGTATTTTTTTCTTAGGAGTGAAGATCAATCCGGCGCGCTTTCACGTCAAGCGATTTGTGAAGCCGTGCACATCACGCTTGCGCGCGTGGATGAAAAAGTGTCCGGCGGCGTGGCCGGCGGGCGCTTTGCGAACCCAAAAAGGGCAGGTCAGGAGCGCGGCTTGGTCTTCTGCGGATCGTAATGGGCAAAGGCCACGACCCGCGCCGGCAGCCGCTTGGCATGGCCGTCGAGCTTGCCGATCTCGACCTCCGTGCCGACTGCCGCATGGGTGACGTCGAGCCGCGCCAGCGCGATGGTCTTGCCGAGCACCGGCGAGCGCATGCCCGACGTGACGACGCCGATCTGGGCGCGGCCGACATGGACGCAGTCGCCATGGCCGACGGCGACGTTGCTGTCTATGTCGAGGCCGACCAGCTTCGTCTGCGGATGGTCCTTGCGCCGGATCAGCGCCTCGCGGCCGATGAAGTCGTCGGTCTTGCTCTTGAGCGGCACGGTGAAGCCGATACCGGCTTCGAACGGATCGGTCTGGTCGGAGAATTCGTAACCGGCGAAGATCAGCCCGGCCTCGATGCGCACCATGTCGAGTGCCTGCAGGCCCATCGGCTTCAGTCCGTGCGGCTGGCCGGCTTCCCAGATGGCGTCGAAGACCTTTTCGGCGTCGCGCGGATGGCACCAGATCTCATAGCCGAGTTCGCCGGTATAGCCGGTGCGCGAGACGACGATCGGAATGCCATTGCCGCCACCGATCCTGGCGACGGCGAAGCGGAACCATTCGAGTTCCTCGATCGAGGGCTGCACCGGAGAGGTCCAGACAACCTCCTTCAGGATGTCGCGGCTCTTTGGCCCTTGCACGGCGATGTTGTGCATCTGGTCGGTGGACGAGCGCACCAGCACGTTGAGGCCAAGTTTCTTGGCGGTCTCGCGCAGCCATTCGCCGGACAGATCGTCGCCGCCGACCCAGCGGAAATTGTCCTTGCCGAGCCGGAGCAGCGTGCCGTCGTCGATCATGCCGCCATGCTCGTAGCACATGGCGGAGTAGACGACTTGGCCGACGCCGAGCTTCTTGACGTCACGCGTCAGCGTGTATTGCAGCAGCGCTTCGGCATCCGGACCGGTGACCTCGAATTTGCGCAGCGGCGACAGGTCCATGATCACCGCGTCCTGCCGGCAGGCCCAGTATTCGGCGATAGCCCCTTCTTTGGCGAACGAGTTGGCCAGCCAATAGCCCCTGTACTCGACGAAGTCGCGCGTGTGTTTGGCAAAGCTCGAATGAAAGGCTGTCTCGCGGGTCATTTTCGGTTCCGAATCGGGCGTCATGCGTCTGGCGATCGCTCGCGAGAATTTGTGCTGGCCGGAATAGGTTCGAACGTGGATGTCGGTCAGGTCCCAGCCATTGGCCGGCGTCGTGTCGTCGGGGCAGGCGGAGGAGACGCAGACGATGTCGGTCAGCGCCCTGAGCAGAACATAGTCGCCGGCCCGCGACCACGGCTCGTCCGACACCATCACGCCATGGGCGTCGATCGCCGTGTTGAAGAAGAAGTTGATCGCCATCCAGCCGGCGCGGGGATTGACGCCCTTGCCGGTGAGCGCGCGGTTGAAATTCTCCGAGCAGTTGGTGTGGCCGGGATAGCCGATGTCGTCGTAATATTTCGCCGCGCAGGCGAGCGCGAAGGCGTCATGCCGGCCGCATGTGTCCTGCACCACCTCGACCAGTGGCTCCATGTCCTGGTCATAGTATTTGGAATGCAGGCCGGGCATCGGATAGCTCGCGCCCATCAGCGTGCGCGTCGTCGTGACGTCGAGCGGATGGTCGAGCCCCTTATCCAGCTTGCGTGCCGAGAAACACTGGAAGTCGGTGCACTGGCGCCCATCGACGTCGATGATCTGCAGATAGTCGCCCGCCTTGACGAAATAGGATTCGGCCGTCGCCGAATGAATGCGCAGATCGAGCATCGGATCGGCCAGTGGATCGGCAAGCCGGGATTTTGCTTTCAGGCGGATCGTGTTGCGCCGCACGATGACGCTGAGCGGCGTCGCCGTGTCGTGGCCGTCGACCAGCATCGGCCCGCCGGGCGCGGCAATCAGCATCGCACCATCGCGCGCTATCGCGAATGCCTGCTCGGCACCGGCCGGAGTGGCGCCGCCAAACACGCGCACAGCCTTGGCCTGGTCGAGCTGAACCTGGCGACGCTCAAGTCCGCGGCGCAGTGTGCCGAGACTGTCGTCGCCCTCGGCGAGCAGCGCCTTGATGCCGGCGGCATTGCTGTTCGATTTTTCGCCGAGAATGCCGGGGTCGGTGACGCCCGACTTGTCCCAGGCCAGCAACTCGCAGGCCTGGCCGCCCTCGACATTGCGTACCGTGATCGTATCGCGGGCCTCGACCTCGATCAGCACCGCGCCGTTGCCCTGTACGGTATAGCGCTCCATGCCGGCCGGCAGCGCGATCTGGCCGGGCCGCAGGATCAGGCTTGGCCTGGGCGGTCCGGCTGTCACGGCGGGGTAGGGCGACTGGCTCATCTCAGCCTTGCGGTTCGAGAAACAAGTTTGCCTGTGCGTGAAATTATTTTAGCACCAAGAATAGCAGCGGAGCGGAGTTTGGCAAGGCGGCGGTAGAAGCGCGGTGCTACGCCAAGTCCTCCGAATGCCCGATCTCGATTCCATACTCGGCACCCGAGTCCAGCATCGTGTGCCACAGGCTTTCGGCGAAGGTCGCGAACACCAGGACGTTGAACACGGCCTGGCCGTCCGGCGCATCATTGCCGCGCCACAGCGTGACGCTGGTGTGGTCCATCGAGGTGGCTGCCGCGGCTCCGACCGGGAACGTCGCCGGATACAGATCTATCGACGCCAGTTTGGCGAGCAGGGCGCGCGCCTTGTGGCCGGAAATTCTGATCAACACCCGCGCATGTGACTGGTCCGACAGCGAAGCCGAGGCCGCGAAAACCGGGGACAGCGACTCCATCTGATGTCTGCCGCCTTTCGACAGCACGAAGAACTGATCCGGTCCCGACCAGATGAGCGTGGCTTCGGCTGCTCCAGCCGTCTTCGGTGTTTCTGGCGCAGCAAGCCCAAAGCGCGCCTTGGCGGCCTTGGCCATCTCGGCCGCCTTGCCGCGTCGCGCCATCACCTGGACGAGATCGAAATTGCGGATTTCGGTCAGGGTGACGCCGGCCTCGCCATGCGCGCCATACGGTCCCGAAACCAGCGCGCGGTCGAGCGGACTGCGGGTTTCCCAGAAAAACTCAGCCACGCTGGCGCCCTCCATCCGGATCGTAGAAGACGGGATTGCAAATCTCGACGTCATAGTCTTCGCCGCGCAGCGGATCGTGCGCGTGCACGATCTCGCCGAGACGCTCGCGGCCGCGCTCGACAAGGGCAAGCCCGATCCATTGGTCTGCTGTCGGCGAGAAGCAGACCGAGGTGACGTAGCCCTGGTCGTTATCAGGCCCGGGTGTCTGCCCCTTCGGAATGATGTGCGCGCCCGAACGCAGGCGCCGCGCCTTGTCGGTCGGCTTGATGCCGACGACGACCTGCCGATCCGCTGCGACCAGCGCCTCGCGGCCGGCCATGACGCGGCCGATGAAATCCTTCTTGGTCGACATCATCTTGCCAAGGCCAAGGTCGGCGGCGGTCGTTGTGCCGCTGAGTTCCGGGCCCGCGACATGACCCTTCTCGATGCGCATGACGCCGAGCGCCTCGGTGCCGTAAGGTGTCACGCCGAACGGCTTGCCCGCAATCATCAGATTGCGGGCCATCGCCTCGCCGTAGCGCGCCGGCACCGAAATCTCGAACGCCATTTCGCCGGAGAAGGAGATGCGGAACAGCCGCGCCTTGACGCCGCCGCGCAACGCGACTTCGCGTGCGCCCATGAAGGGAAAACCCTCGTTGGAAAGATCTTCCGATGGATCGACGATCTCTTTCAACAGGTCGCGCGTTTTGGGTCCGGCGATCGAGAATTGGGCCCATTGGTCGGAAACCGAGGTCAACTGCACATCGAGTTCCGGAAACAGCACCTGCCGGCAGAATTCGAGATGCTGCATCACCAGCCCGGCCTTGGCCGTGGTGGTGGTCAGGAAATAGTGGTCCTCGGCCAGCCGCGAGGTCGTCCCGTCGTCATAGACGATGCCGTCCTCGCGCAGCATCAGCCCATAGCGCGCTTTTCCCACCGCAAGGTTGGAGAAGGTGTTGATGTAGACACGATCGAGGAACGCGCCGGCGTCAGCGCCATGCACGTCGATCTTGCCGAGTGTCGAGACATCGCAGAAGCCGACGCCGCTGCGCACTGCCTTGACCTCGCGGGTTACGGATTCCAGCCAGTCCTTCTCGCCGACGCGCGGATACCATTGCGCACGCTTCCAGAGGCCGGTGTCGACGAAGATCGCACCCTGTTCGGCGGCCCAGTGATGCGACGGCGTCAGCCGCGTCGCGTGAAAAGTGTCGTCGCGATGATGGCCGGCGAAGGCGCCGATGGCGACCGGCACATAGGGCGGCCGGTATATTGTCGTGCCGGTCTCTGGAATGGACTTGCCAGTGACCGCCGCCATGATCGCGAGGCCAGCGACGTTCGAGGTCTTGCCCTGGTCGGTCGCCATGCCGAGCGTGGTGTAGCGCTTCAGGTGCTCGACCGATTCAAAACCTTCGCGCTGCGCCAGCTCGATATCCGATGCGGTGACGTCGTGCTGCTGGTCGACGAAAGCCTTGCCCTTGCCGGCGACATGCCACAGCGGTGTGAGCGAAAAGGCCTCGTCATCGGCGACCGGCGTGGAACCTGAACCTTTGCCGTGTCCGGCATCGCGTGCCGCCGCCGCGCCCGCCGCAAATCCTTCGCGCAGGCAGGCGCCAAGTCCGAACGCACCGTTGGCGGCACCAGCCGCGACCATTCCCGGAGGCGCGCCGTCGGGCACGAAGGCGACGATGTCATCGCGCCATTTCGGCCGGCCGCGATGATAGGAGGTGAGCCCGACCGCCGGGTTCCAGCCGCCGGAAACGGCAAGCCCGTCGGCTTCCACTTCGGCGCGCGCGCCGCCGGTGAGCGAGACGGAAATCTTGCGCACGCCATTCTTGCCGCCATCGATGCCGCTGACGGAGCCATGCAGGATGGCAAAGCCGCCCTTGGTGGCAAGCGAGCGGTGCTCGGGCGAGATTTCCGCGCGCGCATCGATCACGGCGGCGACCTGCAGCCCGGCGCCGAGTGCCGCCTCGACCGTGCGCCAGCCATCCTCGTTGTTGGTGAACAGCGCGATGCGCTTGGCCGGTGCCGCGGCGTAACGGGTGATATAGCTGCGCATGGCGGACGCCATCATCACGCCTGGCGTGTCGTTGCCGGCAAAGACGATTGGCCGTTCGAGCGCGCCTGCCGCGACGACGCAGCGCTTGGCCACGATCCGCCACAGTTGTTGGCGCACCTGGTGCTCCGGCGGCGAGGGCAGGTGGTCGTTGACACGCTCGATCGCGCCATAGGTGCCGCCATCATAGACGCCGAACAGCGTCGTGCGCGTCATGATGCGCACGTCGGGCAGGGAGCCGAGTTCAGCCAGCGTCCGTGAAAGCCACTCGGCCGCCGGCATGCCGTCGATCGTGCCGCCATCGGCGAGCAGGCGGCCGCCGACGACAAAATCCTCTTCGCACAGGATGACGCGGGCGCCGCTGCGGCCTGCTGCGAGGGCGGCCGCGAGGCCGGTCGGGCCTGAGCCGGCGATCAGCACGTCGCAATGCGCCCACGCCTTGTCGTAATGGTCGGGATCCGCGATGCCCGCGGCGCGGCCGAGGCCAGCGGCGCGGCGGATTGCCGGCTCATAGATCGCTTCCCAGAACTTCGCCGGCCACATGAAGGTCTTGTAGTAGAAACCGGCGACGAAGATCGGCGCGAACAGCTGGTTGACCGACATCACGTCGAAGCCGAGCGACGGCCAGCGGTTCTGGCTGGCGGCGTCGAGCCCTTCATAGAGCTCCGCCGTCGTCGCCTTGGTGTTCGGCTCGCGCCGTGCACCGCTGCGCAGTTCCACCAGTGCGTTGGGCTCTTCGGACCCCGCGGTCAGGATGCCGCGCGGGCGATGGTACTTGAACGAGCGGCCAACCAGCTTGACGCCGTTGGCAACCAGCGCCGAGGCAAGCGTGTCGCCCTTGAAACCGGAGAAGCTCTTGCCGTCGAAACGGAAATTCAGCTTCGCGGAGCGGTCGACGAGACCGCCTGAGGTGAGGCGATTGGGTTGAAAGGAAGTCACGATGCACGCCTCACAATCGGAAGGTCGGCGCTGCCCCTCATCGCCCTGCCGGGCACTTCTCCCCGTATAGTGACGGGGAGAAGGACGTCTTCGTCGGTGGTTTCGCCGATCATCGACGCTGCAGAATGGGCGCCGAAGTAGCAGCCAGCTCCCTTCTCCCCGTCACTATACGGGGAGAAGGTGCCGGCAGGCGGATGAGGGGCAGCGCCAACCTGACAGAAGATATTCATTTCGCAACCTGCCTCGCCCCAGCACCAGCGGCCGGTTCGACCGCCGAAATCTCGTGTGTCAGCGTGTTGCGAGTGACCTTCAGCCAGGCTCGGCAGCCGCTGCCGTGATACCAGTTCTCGTCCATCACGCCGGCGATATTGTCGCGCAGATAGACGTAATCGTAGACCTCGTCTTCCGATGCTCCAGGTGCCGGCCGCACCGGCTTGGCGTCGCCGAGGTAGGTGAATTCGCCGAGTTCGCGTTCGCCGCAGAAGGGACAGGTGATGCGCATGGTTCCAGCCGCCTTCAGTGCAGGTTCGGTTGGGCGCCCTGGCCCTTTTCGTCGATGACAGCGCCAGACCGGAACCGGTCGAGGCGGAAGCGGGCGGCCTCCTGATGCGATTCATCGCGGGCGAGCAGATGGGCGAAGACAAAGCCTGAGCCGGGTGTCGCCTTGAAGCCGCCATAGCACCAGCCGGCGTTGAGGTAGAGCCCGTCGACCGGAGTCTTGTCGATGATCGGCGAGCCGTCCATCGACATGTCCATGATGCCGCCCCACTGGCGCAGCAGGCGCACGCGTCCGATCATCGGCATCAGCGCCATGCCGCCCTCGCAGACATCTTCCATGACAGGCATGTTGCCGCGCTGGGCGTAGGAATTATAACCGTCGATGTCTCCGCCGAAGACCAGCCCGCCCTTGTCGGACTGGCTGACATAGAAATGGCCGGCGCCGAATGTCATGACCCCGGGAATGAGCGGTTTGATCGCCTCCGAGACGAAGGCCTGCAGCACATGGCTTTCGATCGGCAGCCGCAGGCCGGCCATCGCAGCGACGCGCGACGAAGAGCCGGCCACCGCCATGCCGACCTTGCCGGCGCCGATCCTGCCGCGCGAGGTCTCGACGTCGGTCACCTTGCCGTTGGCGTCCCTGACAAAGCCGGTGACTTCGCAATTCTGGATGATGTCGACGCCGAGTTCGCTGGCAGCGTGGGCGTAGCCCCAGGCCACCGCGTCATGCCGCGCCGTGCCGCCGCGCCGTTGCAGCAGCCCGCCCTGCACGGGAAAGCGCGCATTGTCGAAGTTCAGGAACGGGATCATCTTCTTGACCGCGGCCAGGTCGAGCAGTTCGGCGTCGATGCCGTTGATGCGCATGGTGTTGCCGCGCCGCGCATAGGCGTCGCGCTGCGCGTCGGAGTGGTAGAGGTTGATGACGCCGCGCTGGCTGACCATCGCGTTGTAGTTGAGGTCCTGCTCCATCCGCTCCCACAGCTTCATCGACAATTCGTAGAAGCCGGTATTGCCGGGCAGGCCGTAGTTGGAGCGGATGATGGTGGTGTTGCGGCCGGCATTGCCGGAGCCGATCCAGCCCTTTTCCAGCACCGCGACATTTTTGATGCCGAACTCGCTGGCCAGGAACCAGGCGGTGGCGAGCCCATGGCCGCCACCGCCGATGATCACCACGTCGTAGCGATCCTTCGGGGCGGCGTCGCGCCAGGTGCGTTGCCAGTTCTTGTGGCCGGAAAGGGCGGCGCGGGCGAGCGAGAAAATCGAGTATTTCATAAAATCATTCCAAGGCCGCTCGCCCTACGCGTTGGAGGTCAGATGTCCAGCGTGTGGTCGCGCTCCCATTGCGTGAAGTGCGAAGCATAGGAATTCCATTCCTGGTGCTTCAGCTTTAGGTATGCCGACGAAAATTCCTCACCCAGCGCCGCCTTGAGCGATTTGTCGTGGTCGAACTCGCGCAGCGCGTCGAGCAGGTTGAGCGGCAGTTTCGGCGCATCCGTGACGGTATGGCCGAGCTGGTACATGTCGATGTCGTAGCGCTTGCCGGGATCGGCCTTGGAGCGGATGCCGTCGAGGCCGGCGGCGATGATGACGGCCTGCAGCAAATACGGGTTGGCCGCGCCGTCGGGCAGGCGCAGTTCGAAGCGGCCCGGCCCCGGCACGCGCACCATGTGGGTGCGGTTGTTGCCGGTCCAGGTCACCGTGTTCGGCGCCCAGGTCGCGCCCGAAATGGTGCGCGGCGCGTTGATGCGCTTGTAGGAATTGACCGTCGGATTGGTGATCGCGGCAAGCGCCGAAGCGTGCTTCATGATGCCGCCGAGGAAGTTCTTGCCCTTGGCCGAGAGGCCGAGTTCCATCGAGTTGTCGGCAAACACATTGGTCTTGCCGGTCTCGTCCCACACAGAGATATGGGCATGGCAGCCATTGCCGGTCAGGCCCTGGAACGGCTTGGGCATGAAAGTCGCGCGCAGCCCATGCTTTTCCGCGATCGACTTGACCATGAACTTGAAGAAGGAGTGCTTGTCGGCGGTCGGCAGCGCGTCGTCGAAGGCCCAGTTCATCTCGAACTGGCCGTTCGCGTCCTCGTGGTCGTTCTGGTAGGCGCCCCAGCCGAGCGCCAGCATATGATCGCAAATCTCGGCGATGACATCATAGCGGCGCATCACCGCCTGCTGGTCGTAGCAAGGCTTCGATGCCGTGTCGTATTCATCGGAGATCGCCTTGCCGTCCGGCGAGATCAGGAAGAACTCGGCCTCGACGCCGGTCTTGACGTGCATGCCGTCGGCGGCTGCCTCGGCGATCAGCCGCTTCAGCGTGTTGCGCGGCGCCTGGCCGACCTCCTTGTCGTCCATGATGCAGTTGGCGGCGACCCAGGCGACTTCCGGTTTCCACGGCAGTTGGATGACCGAGGTCGGATCCGGCACCGCCAGCATGTCGGGATGCGCCGGCGTCAGATCGAGCCAGGTGGCAAAGCCGGCGAAGCCGGCACCATCCTTCTGCATGTCTGATATCGCCTGCGCCGGCACCAGCTTGGCACGCTGGCCACTGAACAGGTCCGTATAGGAAATCATGAAATATTTGACGCCGTTCTCTTTGGCGAATGCGGCGAGATCGTTCCCCATTATAGTTCCTCGCTATGTCTTTGGGTGTGTTCTAGAAGCCGTTCTTCCCCGGTATCCAGTTGGTGCCGGCCAGCGGTACGCCGGCCATGGCGGCTGCCTCGATCGTCAATGCGACGAGGTCCTCGGGTTCGAGATTGTGCAGGCTGTTCTTGCCGCAAGCGCGGGCGATGGTCTGCGCCTCCAGCGTCATCACCTTCAAATAGTTCGCCAGCCGGCGTCCGGCGGCCACGGGGTCGACCCGCTTCATCAGTTCCGGATCCTGCGTGGTGATGCCGGCAGGGTCTTTGCCCTCATGCCAGTCGTCATAGGCGCCTGACGTGGTGCCGAGTTCGTTGTACTCCGCCTCCCAGCGGGGATCATTGTCGCCGAGCGCCACGAGTGCCGCCGTGCCGATCGACACCGCGTCGACGCCGAGCGCCAGCGCCTTGGCGACATCGGCGCCGTTGCGGATGCCGCCGGAGACGATGAGCTGAACCTTGCGATGCATGCCGAGATCCTGCAGCGCCTGCACGGCTGGCCTGATACAGGCGAGCGTCGGCTGGCCGACATTTTCGATGAACACTTCCTGCGTCGCCGCCGTGCCGCCCTGCATGCCGTCGACGACGACGACGTCGGCGCCGGCTTTCACCGCAAGCGCCGTGTCGTAATAGGGGCGGGCGCCGCCGACCTTGACGTAGATCGGCTTTTCCCAGTCGGTGATCTCGCGCAGTTCGAGGATCTTGATCTCGAGATCGTCCGGGCCGGTCCAGTCGGGATGGCGCGAGGCCGAGCGCTGGTCGATGCCCTTCGGCAGCGTCCGCATCTCGGCGACGCGGTCGGAAATCTTCTGGCCGAGCAGCATGCCGCCACCGCCGGGCTTGGCGCCCTGGCCGACGACCACTTCGATCGCATCGGCACGGCGCAGGTCTCGCAGGTTCATGCCGTAGCGCGACGGCAGGTATTGATAGACCAGTTGCTTGGAATGGCCGCGTTCTTCCTCGGTCATGCCGCCATCGCCGGTCGTGGTCGAGGTGCCCGCCAGCGTCGCGCCGCGCCCGAGCGCTTCTTTCGCCGGGCCGGATAGCGAGCCGAAGCTCATGCCGGCGATAGTGATCGGAATTTTCAGCTCGATCGGCTTCTTGGCATGGCGCGACCCCAGCACGACTGACGTGTCGCAGCGCTCGCGGTAGCCTTCCAGCGGATAGCGCGAGATCGAGGCGCCGAGGAACAGAAGATCATCGAAATGCGGCAGCTTGCGCTTGGCGCCGGCACCTCTGATATCGTAGATGCCGGTCGCGGCGGCGCGGCGGATTTCGGAAAGCGTGTAGTCGTCGAAAGTCGCTGATTTGCGCGGCGTCGTCGGCGGGTTGCGATAGGTCATGCTGCCTCAATACGCGTCGGCGTTGTCGATATTGAAATTGTAGAGCGTGCGCGCCGAGCCGTAGCGCTTGAACTCCGACGGCTTGACGCCGGTGACGCCAGCGCGATCGAGCAGGCCCTGCAGCAACTCCAGATGCTCGGGCCGCATCTCCTTGGCAATGCAGTCGGCGCCCAGGCTGTCGACCTTGCCGCGTACGAAGAGCCGCGCCTCGTAGATGGAATCGCCCAGCGCGTCGCCGGCATCGCCCAGCACCACGAGGTTGCCGGACTGCGCCATGAAGGCCGACATATGGCCGATATTGCCGTGCACGACGATGTCGATGCCCTTCATCGAGATACCGCAGCGCGAGGAGGCATTGCCTTCGATGACCAGCAGCCCGCCCTTGCCGGTGGCGCCGGCATACTGGCTGGCGTCGCCCTTGATGACGATGGAACCCGACATCATGTTCTCGCCGACGCCCGGGCCGGCCGAGCCGTGCACGGTGATCGTGCTGCCCGAATTCATGCCGCCGCAGTAATAGCCGACACTGCCGCGCACATCGATGCTGACGGGCAGGTCGACGCCGACGGCGACCGAATGGCTGCCTTTCGGGTTGAGCACTTCCCACGCCGTCTCGTTCGAACCGGGAGCCAGATTGTGCAGCGCCTGGTTGAGTTCGCGCAGCGACAGGATGTCGAGGTCGAAGACGCGCGCATGGCTGTCGCGCATTGCCTTGGAGGTTGCCGGCATGAACTCAATGCTCCCAGAAATAGACGGTTGCGGGCTCCGGTTCCCAGACCCTCGCATTGTCTATGCCGGGCAGTTTGGTCAACGCGCGATATTCCGAGCCGAAGGCGACATACTGGTCGGTCTCGGCCATCACGGCGGGCTTGCAGGCGATCGGATCGCGCACCACGCCAAAACCATTCTTGGTACCGACGACGAAGGTGAAGAAACCGTCCAGGTCGGAGAGCGTGCCTTTCAGCGCCTCGCCGAGGTTCTTGCCATGCGCCATTTGCGAGGAAAGGTAGGCGGCCGCAACTTCGGTATCGTTCTCGGTTTCGAATTTCATGCCCTCGCGCACCAGCTCGCGGCGGACATTGTTGTGATTGGACAGCGAACCATTGTGCACCAGGCACTGGTCGGCGCCGGTCGAGAAGGGATGCGCGCCCATCGTCGTCACCGCCGATTCCGTCGCCATGCGAGTGTGGCCGATGCCATGCGTACCGGTCATCTTGCGCACGTCGAAGCGATCGACGACGGCTTCGGGCAGGCCGACCTCCTTGTAGATCTCCACCGCTTCGCCGGCGCCCATGATGCGGATGTCGGGTCTCAGCGACTGGAGGGCTTCACGCGCCGCGTCGACCTTGTCGGGCGCGGTCCTGACCACCGCGTGGGTCGATTTCACCGCAATGCTGACTGGCGCTCCGAGAGCCTTGGCGAGTTCGGCGTCCAGGCCGCGGAAATCGCGTTCCGGCTTCGGCGACTGGATGGTGATCTTGGCCTCGTTGCCTGACGTCGCGCCATAGATGGCGATGCCGGCGCTGTCAGGGCCGCGGTCGCTGAGCGATACCAGCATCTCCGACAGCATCGCGCCGAGCTTCGGCTCCAACGCCTTGTCCTTCAGGAAAAGTCCAACGATTCCGCACATGTCAGCCTCCCGACGTTTGTGACTAGAGATGATGTACCGAATGAAATCACCGAATTCAATGGGATGAAAAAAATTTTCCTCTGGTTACGTATGTGGCTCAATGCCGCTCCGCGTATCATCGCCGTCCGATCGTGCATTATGAGCCCATTTGGCGGTACGGATACGAGCGATCTTGTAGGCGTCGAGGATCGACAGCGCATAGATCAGGAAGCCGCCGGCGTGACGGCCGACGAAGCTGGCATCCGGCGGCGAAATCTTGGCGGTCACCCACGCGAGGATCACCATGAAGAAAAGGAACTGCAATCCGCGCACCGGTACGCCAAGAATGACATGACCGCTTGCCGGCAGCACGATTGCGGCGCCCAGGACGAGATAAGGGCTCACTGGTGCCGGCGAAGTGTTTGAAGTGCTCATCAGGCAACCTCACGATTGCGTTGAATCAGTTTAGGAGCTGATTGGGCGTTGGTCCCGCGCCACCGTGAC